>CAIYPH010000524.1 GCA_903928045.1 uncultured Rhodospirillales bacterium | reverse complement strand
CGCCCCGGCGCCCGTTGCCGCCGAACCGGCGCCCCCCACCCCGTCCATCGCCACGGCTCCCCGCGCCCGTCGCCGGCGCCTGCCGTGGTTCCTGCGCATGCTGCGCGGGGAATCCGTGCATTTCCGCTTCACCCGCAGCGTCGCGCCCGAAGAATCATTGGCGCCCGACGAATCATTGGCGCCCGGCGAACCCGCGCCCCGCATGGCGCGCACGCTCGCCCGCCCCGCTTTTCGCCGCGTTACGGCTCCGCTCGCGCTGGCGTCGCGTCTCGCCGCTCCCATGGCACGCGCCCGCCCGCCGCCCCGACGAAAAACCGCCTGCCGGACGTGCCGCATCCGCACGTCCAGAATGTTACGATATCGTAATATACTCCCCCGCATTGACCGCGAACGCCGCTGCGCGTAAGCCCGCCGCCCGCCCTACGGAGACAAACCATGGCACGAGACGCGACCGACACCGCCGAAGCCCCCGCGGAAAGCGCCCAGTGGGGCAACATCTCGGCCGACCGCCTGCGCAGCCTGATCGAGCGCATCGAGCGCCTCGAGGAGGAGCGCAAGGCCCTGTCGAGCGACATCAAGGACATTTTCGCCGAGGCGAAGTCCGCCGGCTTCGACGTCAAGGTGATGCGCCAGCTCATCCGCATCCGCAAGCAGGAACCCGCCGAAGTCGAGGAGCAGGAAACCCTGCTCGACGTCTACCGCCGCGCCTTGGGCATGTAGCCACCCATCGCAACTCCTGCGTGGACGCCACACGCCCGCGCGCGCTAATCTCCGGCCGCGCCCGATCGGGCGCGGTCTCGTCCGAGGGGAATAACGGCGATGATGGACGCCCTGCTCAACAGCCAGTTCTGGTATCTCGGCTGGATGTTCCCAATTGTCGCGGTGATCACCGCGATAGCCGCGGTGATCATCGGCAAGCGTCAGTCACGCGAGTTTTTCCGCCAGACAGTCAAATGGACCGATCCCGAGGCCTACCGCGCGTCGGCAAAGGTCAAGCGCCGCACCGCGAAGCGTCTCGACCGCTGGGTCACCCTCTTCATCGGCCAAATCAACGAGGCCCGGTCACATCGCGACACGGCGCTTCTGGCCCGCAAGACCGCCGAGGAAGCAAGCACGGCGGGGAGTGCCAGTATTGCCGCCTCCGCCGCCCGCGCCGCGGCGGAGAAAGCCGCAGATGCCGCCCGCGGCGCGGCGACCACCCGCAAGGTTCTACCACCCCGCTACCTGCCGGAGAGCGAGCGCGGTTTCCCACTTCGCGCGCCGCTCAAGCCACCGGGCGGCAAACGCGCCAAGCCCACCGCCGGCGCCGAAACACAAGCGGCCGGCGCGCGGACTAAGCCGGCCCGGCGCGACCTCGACCCCGCCAACATCACCACCTCGGCCACGCAATACGCCGCCGAAGCCGCCGAAGCCGCCGAAGCCGCCGAAGCCATCGCCGCCCGTTGGAAACAATCCCAGGCCGCCGAATAGCGGCTAGGACCCCAGCTTCTCCAGCAACGCCCCGTGCGCCTCGCGCACGAGATGCCGCCGGATCTTCTGCGTCGCCGTCATCAGCCCGTTCTCGATGGTGAACGGAGGAACCACGCCGTGCCGCCGGATGCGCTCGGTCACCGAGAGCCGCTTGTTCACGTCGTTGATCGCCGCCCCGACATCCGAGGCGTCGAACCCCTCCGCCGCAACCACCAGCGCCGTCAACCCCGAGCGCCCCTCGCCGAACACCACCGCCTGCATGATGGAGGGCTCCGCGATCAGCATCCCCTCGATCCGCGCCGGCGAGACGTTCTCGCCGCCCGACAGCACGATCATGTCCTTCTTGCGATCGGTGATCCGCAGATAATTGTCGCCGTCCATCATGCCGATATCCCCGGTATGCAGCCAGCCATCCCGGATCGCCTGCTCCGTCTCGTCCGGCCGCCCCCAATAGCCGTGCATCACCAGGTCGCCCCGCACCAGGATCTCCCCGTCCTCGGCGATTTTCAGCTCCACCCCTTCGAGCGGGGTGCCCACCGTCTCCACCCTGCAATCATTGGGCGGATTGGCGGAAATGACCGGTCCCGCCTCGGTCTGCCCATACCCCTGGATCACCAGGATGCCCATCGCCAGGAAAAACCGCCCCACCTCCGGCTCCAGCCGCGCGCCCCCCGACACCACCGTGATCAACCGCCCGCCGAACCGGTCCCGCACCTTCTGCCGCACCACCCGGTCTAGGATCGGGTCCAGCACCCGCTCCACCAGGCTCAACCGCTGCCGGTCCACCTTCTTGGCGCCGATCGACAGCGCCAGGTTGAACAACTTCTGCTTGGTCGGCGATTGCCGCGCCACCTGGCTCAACACCCGGCTGCGGATCACCTCCAGCACCCGGGGAACCATGGTCAACAGGGTCGGCCGGATCGCCAGCATATCGGCCGCCAGGTTCTCCACCCCGCGCGAATACACCACCTCGGTGCCGATCGAGAGGAACAGGAACTGCCCCGCCGTATGCTCGTAGCTGTGTGATAACGGGAGGAACGAGAGATAGGTCTCGCGATGCAGATTGAGCTGCAGGATCAGCAGATACGCCCCCTTGCAGTTCGACAGGATCGCCCGATGGGGAAGCATCACCCCCTTGGGCGACCCGCCGGTGCCGGAGGTGTAGATCAGACAGGCCAGCGAGGTGCCCGAGATCTCCGCCGCCTCCGCCGCGATATCGGCGAAATCCTGGGTATCCCCGATGAAGTCGTCCCACAGCGCGGTGGTCACCCCCGTCGCCTCGAATTTCTCCATGCTGATCAGCAGATCAAGCGGGGCCGCCGCCGCCACCTTCAGCGCCAGGGCCGCCGTCGACACCACCGCCACCCGCGCCCCACAATCGCCGATGATATGCCGGTGATCGTCGACGGTGTTGGTCGTGTAGGTCGGAACCGGAACCGCCCGGATCGCCATCAGCGCGGTTTCCAGGATCGGATATTCCGGCCGGTTCTCCGAGACGATCACCACCCGATCCCCCGCCGACACCCCCGCCGCCCGCAACCGCCGCGCCGCCGAGGCCGCCTGAACCGCGAACTGCCCCCAGGTGATCCCCTGCCATGCCCCGTCGCGAAAGCTGCGCAGCATCGGCAAATCTGCCCATTGCCGCGCGCGGTCGAACATCATCGTGGCGAGATTGGGCCAGTCCGGATAGGGCGCCGCCCCCTTCGCATGTGTCGCCACCTCGTCGCTCCCTCTCCGATCCCGCGCGTTTGTGTCGGGCGGTTTGAACTTCCTGCCGCATAGCCTACATCAAGCAGCATCGCCAGCATCACAGGGTACCCAGCATGAACGCCGAAACCGCCGCCCTCCCGCGCTGGGACCTCACCGACCTCTACCCCAGCCCCGACAGCCCCGAACTCGCCACCGCCCTTTATGCCGCCGAGCGCGACGCCGCCGCCTTCGCTCGCCACTACGAGGGCAAACTCGCCGGCCTCTCCGGCGCCGCGCTCGCCGACGCGATCGGCGCCTGTGAGCGCATCGAGGAGGTGCTGGGCCGGGTGATGTCCTACGCCCAGCTGCTGTTCAGCGGCGATTCGACGGATGCCGATATCGGCAAGTTCTACCAGTCGATGAACGAGCGGGTGACCGCGATCTCCAGCCACCTGATCTTCTTCACCCTCGAACTCAACCGCCTCGATGAAGCCGCCATCGAGGCCAAACTCGCCGACCCCAAGCTCGCCCGCTACCGCCCCTGGCTGCGCGACCTCCGGGTCTTCCGCCCGCACCAGCTCGACGACCAGCTCGAAAAGCTGCTGCACGAAAAGGAAGTCACCGGCCGCTCCGCCTGGTCCCGCCTGTTCGACGAAACCATCGCCGGCCTCCGGGTGACGATCGGGGACGAGCAACTCACCGTCTCCGCCGCCCTCAACCGCCTCTCCGACCGCGACCGCGCCGTCCGCGAGGCCGCCGGACGGGCGATCGGCGAGACGTTCGGCAAGAACATCCGCCTCTTCGCGCTGATCACCAACACGCTGGCCAAGGATAAGGAGATCATCGACGGCTGGCGCAAATACCCGACCCCCGCGAGCTACCGAAACCGCGCCAACATGGTGGAGGACGAGGTGGTCGCCGCCCTCGTCACCGCCGTCACGTCAGATTATGAGCGCCTCTCCCACCGCTACTACAAGATGAAGGCCAAGTGGCTCGGTCTCGAGAAACTCCAGCACTGGGACCGCAACGCGCCGCTCCCCGGTGACGCCGACGGGGACATCCCGTGGCCCGAGGCCGAACGCCGCGTGCTCGACGCCTACGCCGCCTTCTCGCCGGAGCTCGCCGCGATTGGCCGCCGCTTTTTTGACAACCCCTGGATCGACGCCACACTCCATCCCGGCAAGGCCGGCGGCGCCTTCGCCCACCCCACCGTGCCCTCCGTCCACCCCTATCTGTTGCTGAACTATCACGGCAAAACCCGCGATGTGATGACGCTGGCCCATGAGCTTGGCCATGGCGTGCATCAGGTTCTCGCCGCCGACCAGGGCTACCTGATGGCCGGCACCCCGCTGACGCTGGCCGAAACCGCCTCCGTCTTCGGCGAAATGCTGACCTTCCGCGCTTTGCTCGATGCCGAGACCGACCCGGCCAAGCGCCGCGTCATGCTAACCGGCAAGGTCGAGGACATGCTCAACACGGTGGTCCGCCAGATCGCCTTCTACCGCTTCGAAACCCTGCTCCACGAGGAGCGCGCCAAGGGCGAGCTGGTCGCCGAGCGGATCGGCGAGCTGTGGATGCAGGTGCAGACCGAGAGCCTCGGCCCGGCCTTCGATTTCACGCCGGAATACCGCGTCTTCTGGTCCTACGTGCCGCACTTCATCCATACGCCGTTCTACGTCTATGCCTATGCCTTCGGGGATTGCCTGGTGAACGCGCTCTACGGCGTGTTCCAATCCGGCCATCCCGGCTTCCAGCAGAAATACCTCGACATGCTCCGCGCCGGCGGCACCAAGCGCCACCAGGAACTCCTCGCCCCCTTCGGCCTCGACGCCACCGACCCCGCATTCTGGCGCAAGGGGCTCGACGTCATCTCAGGCTTCATCGACGAGCTGGAGGGCCACGAGTGAGCGACGACAAGTCGTCGTTCCTGGGCGAACTGCGACGCATGGCCCGCACCTCGGGCGCCGTCGGCGGGATCGCCGCGCGCGTGGTCGGCGAGCGTGCCTTCGGCATCAAGACCAACCGCGGGGACCACGCCGAAGACCTCAAGGTGATCCTCGGCGGCCTGAAAGGGCCGCTGATGAAGGTGGCGCAATTCCTCTCCACCGTGCCGGACGCGCTGCCGGCCGAATACGCCGTCGAACTCGCGCAGCTTCAGGCCAATGCGCCGGCGATGGGCTGGCCCTTCGTGCGCCGGCGGATGCAGGGGGAACTGGGAGCGGACTGGCAGAGCAAATTCGCCAAATTCGCCCACGAGGCCTCGGCCGCGGCTTCGCTCGGACAGGTGCATCGCGCCACCCTGCCTGACGGCACCGACGTCGCCTGCAAGCTGCAATACCCGGATATGGCGAGCACCATGGAGGCCGATCTCCGCCAACTCCGCCTCGCCATGGCCGTTTATCACCGCATGGACGGCGCCATCCAGCACGACGAGATCTATACCGAACTCGCCGAACGCCTGCGCGAGGAACTCGACTACCGCCGCGAGGCCGCCCAGATGCGGCTCTATCAGGCCATGCTCGCCGAAACCCCCGAGGTCCATATCCCAACGCCGATCGACGCCTATTCCACCGGCCGACTGCTCACCATGACCTGGCTCGATGGGCGCCCCCTCATGGCCCGCCTCGGCGAATCCCCCTCCCAGGAGGAACGCAACGCCATCGCGTCAGCCCTGTTCAAGGCCTGGTATGTGCCGTTCTACCGCTACGGCGTCATCCACGGCGATCCGCATATGGGCAACTATCAGGTGCGCCCGGATGGCTCCGTCAACCTGCTCGATTTCGGCGCCATCCGCGTCTTCCCCGCCAGCTTCGTCTCCGGCGTCATCGCCCTCTTCGAGGCGGTGCGCGACAATGACGACGCCCGTGCTCACGAAGCCTACAAAATCTGGGGTTTCACCGACCTCTCCGACGAGAAAATGGCCGTGCTCAACGAATGGGCCCGCTTCCTCTACGAACCCCTCACGCAAGACCGCGTCCGCCCCATCAGCGACTCCAACGATCCGCAATTCGGCCGCGCCGTCGCCCAACGCGTCCATGCCGGGCTGAAACGCACCGGAGGCGTCAAACCCCCCCGCGAATTCGTCCTCATGGACCGCAGCGCCATCGGCCTCGGTAGCGTCTTCCTCCGTCTCGGCGCCGAACTCAACTGGTCCCGCCTGTTCCACGACCTCATCGCCGACTTCAACCCCACCACCATCACCACCCGCCAACACGCCGCCCTCGCGGCTGCGGGGGTGCCGGGGTAGGAAGGAAGGCCAGGGGCTCTGCCCCTGGACCCCGCTGGGGGCTGAGCCCCCAGACCCGCAATCCGTTAAGAGGGTGTTGAATGCGAGAGGGGGCCTACT
>CAIYPH010000523.1 GCA_903928045.1 uncultured Rhodospirillales bacterium | reverse complement strand
GACGGGCGGGTGCGCTACCACTACACCATCATCGATTTCGCCGGCCGCTGGGAAGCGGGCGACCCGGTCGGCGACAGCGATGCGGCCGAGGCGCGCTTCGTGAAGCTCTCCGAGATCGCCGGCTTCAAGCTATGGAGCGAGGCCTACCGGGTCATCGACATCGCACGGGGGCTGCTCGGCGTCTGACCGACGCGCCAATATGGGTGTTTCCCCGAACTGGCGCGGCGCGTAGCAATATGTTACCGATGAGGTGTGAAAATCATCCTCTTGCTCCTCGTCGCAATATCAGGCGCAGCGTATTTCCTGCCGCCTGAATTGGAATCCACGCAAAGCAATTGCGACGCAGTGAATGCGCGGGCGCGCAAGATGGCCGATATCGAGCTAGCGAAACTGCCGGCCAATGCGACAACCGCCAAGGCGCAAAGCGCGATTGCAGCCGCCAAGGCGCAAATGCCGAGCGGCCAGGCGATAACCGCGATAATCCAGACGAAACTCCCGCAAGTGCCGCCCGAGGCCGGCTGCGCCGCGGCCTATTGGGCGACGCAGATCTGGCCGGATATTCGTAGCTGGGCGCCTACCCTGCTGGCTGCCCGCCCGCCCGGCTGATGCCGCGGCGCGCGACCGCGTGAATTCCGCGCCAATTCGCGCCGCGCACCGGCCGAGGTGCTTTTCCTGATGGATCGCCGCGGCTAGCATCGCCGCGCCGGCACAGACCGTGCCGAGAAGATCAATGAGGAAACACTATGGAATTCGGCTATTTCACGATGCCCTCGCATCCCCCGGAGCGCGGCCTCAAGGCCGGGCATGACTGGGATCTGCAGACGATGCGCTGGCTCGATGAACTCGGGTTCACCGAGGCATGGATCGGCGAGCACCACACTGCCCCCTGGGAACCCCACCCCTCGCCCGACCTGCTGATCGCCCAAGCGCTGCTGCAGACCAAGCGTCTGCGCATCGGGCCGGGTGGCTTCCTACTGCCGTATCACCACCCCGCCGAGCTCGCCAACCGCGTCGCCATGCTCGACCATCTCTCCGAGGGCCGGCTCAATTTCGGCATCGCCGCCTCCGGCCTGCCGAGCGACTGGGTGATGTTCAACGTCGACGGCATGTCCGGCGCCAATCGCGAGATGACCCGCGAGTCGCTCGACATCATCCTGAAGATGTGGGGCCAGGAAGGCCCGTGGGAGCACAAGGGCAAGCACTGGACGGTCAACAAGCCCGACACGATGTTCGGCTTCCTCAAGCCCCACATCAAGCCGCTCCAGCAGCCGCACCCGCCAATCGGCGTCGCTGGGCTGTCGAAGAACTCCGACACGCTGAAGATGGCCGGCGAATTCGGCTACATCCCGATGAGCCTCAACCTCAACCCCGCCTACGTGAAAAGCCATTGGGAGAGCGTCGAGGCTGGCGCCAAGAAGTCCGGCCGGACGCCCGACCGCAAGGAATGGCGCCTGGTGCGCGAAATCTTCGTCGCCGAGACCGACGAGTTGGCGTGGGAACTCTCCGTCAAGGGCATGATGGGTCGCATGATGGGCGAATACTTCCTGCCCCTGCTGTCCAACTTCGGCTTCAAGGAATTCCTCAAGCACGACCAGTCCGTGGCCGACGAGGACGTGACGGTGGAATACTGCGCCCACCACAACTGGCTGGTCGGCTCGCCCGAGACCGTCGCGAAGAAGCTGGAGGCGGTCTACAACGACGTCGGCGGCTTCGGGCAGTTGCTGGTGTTCGGCTTCGACTACGCCGACAACCCCGATGTCTGGCACAACTCGCTGCGCCTCATCCAGGAAGAGGTGAAGCCCCGCGTCGCGCACCTCGTGCCGTAGCGCGAGAAGCCGGGGCGGCGAAAGCCGCCTCGGTTCAGTTCAATTGCGCAGCCGCGGCTGCCCCTGCGGGCCCGAACGCGAGCGCAGCGTAAACGCGAGCCCGGCAAACACGATCGCCGCCGAAAGCGGCAGTAGCCAGCACGGACGCGTCAGTAGCGGCACCGCCACGAGCCGCCACACATCCTCGCCGAACGTGCCGCGCACCATTTCCTGCACGCTGGCCGGTATCTCATGGTTGATGCGGAATAGCAGCCGGTTCAGCGACATGAAAGGCGGATAGAGGATGGCAAGCGACGCGGCCCCCACGAAGCACACGGCGGCCAGGATCAGCAGGCCGCGCGGGATGATGGGGGCCACTTTGCTCAAGCGAACAGCCGTTCGTTCTTCTTGTCGGCATACATGCCGGCGACGAACTCGCCATAGCCGTTCCAGATCTTGGTCGGCACGGTCTCGTCCGTTCCGAGCAGCGTCTCGGTGGACTGGCTCCAGCGCGGATGGGCGACAGCGGGGTTGATGTTGGCCCAGAAGCCGTATTCGTCGCCGTTCAGCGCCTCCCAGAAGGAGACCGGGCGCTTCTCGGAGAACTCGATCTTCACGATCGCCTTGGCGTGCTTGAAGCCGTATTTCCACGGCAGCGTCAGGCGCAGCGGGGCGCCGTTCTGGGTCGGCAGGACCTTGCCGTACATGCCGACCGAGATGAATGACAGGTCATTCGCCGCTTCCTGCATGGTGACACCCTCTACGTAGGGCCACGGATAGTAGGAGCGGCTCAGCCCCGGCATGGTCTTCTTGTCGGCGGCCGAGGTGAAGATGAGGTATTTCGCCTTGCTGGTCGGCTCGGCGAGTTTCACCACATCGGCGAGCGGGAAGCCGACCCAGGGCACCGTCATCGCCCAACGCTCGACGCAGCGATGCCGCGTCACCCGCTCCTGCAAGGTCACCTGCTTCAACAGATCATCGAAGCCGATCTTACGCGGCTTGGCGACCTGGCCGGTGATCTCGATGGTCCAGGGCTCGACGGAGAAGCCCTTGGCGGCATTGTAGATCGACTTCGATTCGCCGAATTCGTAATAATTATTATAGGTCGTCGCCTCGAGTTCGGGCGTCAGCGCGCGGCCGGGCTCATAGGCCGCGTTCATCGGCGCCGGCAGCGGCTTGCGCGCGGCGAGGTCGGGCATGTTGGGGCGGCGGCCGAAGATGTTCCATTGCGCCGAGGCCGGGCCTGCGATCATGGCGCCAAGCCCGGCACCGGCGCCGAGCAGCGCCCGCCGCCCCAGCACCACCGCCTCCGGAGTCGCCTCGCGTTCCGGAATCTCCCAGCCGCGCCGCCTGTGGATGATCATGTTCGCCTGCTCCTTGCCATGGGTGCCCCGTTTCGGTGCGCAACCCGCGGCGCACACATAGTGCCCCGCCGAGGGTGGCCAAGGCAACGGCCGGGTTGATATTCCGTCGCCCTTGAACCAAACAGGCGAGAACGCCCGCCGTTACAGGCCGCAGCAGGAAAGCCAGTCCCATGCATCTCGCCCGCTTCCCCCGCGTCAAACTCTGCCATGCGCCGACGCCGCTCGAATTCATGCCGCGGCTCACCGCTCATCTCGGCGGCCCGCAGCTCTGGATCAAACGCGATGACGCAACCGGGCTCGCAACTGGCGGCAACAAGAACCGCAAGCTCGAATTCCTCCTCGGCGAGGCGTTGGCGCAGGGCGCCACCCACATTGTCACCCAGGGCGCGGTGCAGTCCAACCACGTGCGCCAGACCGCCGCCGCCGCCGCCAAGCTCGGCCTGAAATGCACCGCGCTGCTCGAACATCGCATCCAAACCAACGACACCGACTACCTGGAGAGCGGCAACGTGCTGCTCGACCGCATGCTCGGCCTCAACATCGAATATCGCGAGTCCGGGCTCGACATGAACGCCGAAGCCGAGGCCAAGGGCGCGGCACTGCGCGCGGCGGGCGAGAAAGTCTATGTCATCCCCGGTGGCGGCTCCAACCCCACGGGCGCTCTGGGCTACGCCCACGTGGCGCTGGAATTGCTGGCCCAGGCCAATGAGATTGGCCTGCGGATCGACCAGCTGGTGCACGCCACCGGCAGCGCCGGCACTCAGGCCGGCCTGGTCGTCGGGCTTGAGGCGCTGAATTCAGGCATTCCCGTGCTCGGCATCGGCGTGCGCAACCCGCGCGACCGCCAGGAGGCCAACGTCCACAAGCTCTGCGAGTCGACCGCCGAGAAGCTCGGCCTCAAGGGCGGTATCCGCCGCGAGGCGGTGGTCGCGAATTGCGACTATGTCGGCGAGGGTTACGGCATTCCCACTGTGGGCATGGGTGAGGCGCTGATGGTGTGCGCCCGATTGGAGGGGATTTTCCTTGACCCGGTCTACTCCGGGAAGGGCATGGCCGGGCTGATCGACCTGATCCGCAAGGGCCATTACACCAAGGATCAGAACATCGTCTTCCTGCACACCGGCGGGCAGGTCGGCCTGTTCGGCTATCGCGACTTCCTGACCTCGGCGGCCTGACCCACCATTATGTTGAACCGGGGCGTGCCACGCTCCCCGGTTAACCCCCTGTTCATCCGCTGTTCCTAGGGTCTCGCGAACGGCGGAGGGCGGGGAATGGAAGTGGTGTGGCGGAGGCGACGAGTTCTGTCGTGCATGGCCATGACCGCATGTGCCGCGCTCACCCTGGCCCTCGGGCACAGGCTGGCAGGCGGCGATGCCACGCTTGCGCCAGGCTGGGTGCTGGATGGCGTGCTACTCGGCCTCCTGCTCCGTGCCAGGCCCGGGACGCGCCTCTGGCTGATGATCGGCGCTGTGCTCGGTATGGTGCCAAGCTGGGTGTTGCTCGGCCATGACACGGATCAGGCGCTCGCGGTCGGCGCCGCAAACCTGCTGATCGCCGGCGGCTCGGTCGTCGCCCTTCGAACGATGGGCTGGCAGCCGGAACACCTCACCGCGCCGCGCGGACTGGCAATCGCGGCAACGGTTGCACTGGCCGTTGCCCCGCTCAGCGCATTGCCCGTGCTGATCGCCGCTGATGATGCGGGCTGGGCGATGCTGCCATGGCGCGGAATGCCGATCGAGGCGCTCGGCCTCGCGGTGACGACCCCCCTCACCCTCAATCTGCTGCGCCGTGACGTGCTGCTGCTGCTCGTGCCGCCCTTACTGGCGCCGACATTGGTACTGGCCGGCCTCTATGCCGCGCTGGCCATGGCCGTTTCGCTGCAGGAGGTGGCGCCGATGTATCTGGTGCTGTGCCCTGCCCTGCTGCTGCTGGTCGGCCGGCTGGGGCCGGGCGGGGCCGGGCTGGGCATTATGCTGACCTTAATCGCGGGAACCATGGGCCTGCTGCTCGGCCGCGGTCCGCTGATCGCCTTCGTCGCCACCGGGCCGGGCGGCGCCGTGCTGTATCTGCTGGCGATGCTCACCGTGCTGTCAACGATGGTCTATGCCCTCGGTGCGGCGGTTGCGGAGCGGCGGCGGATGAACCAGGCCTTGGCCGACCAACATGCGCGGCTGAGCCGAAACGAAAGCCTCTACCGCCTGCTGACCGACCACGCCTCGGACATCATCACCCGCGTGAGGCTGGATGGCCGCCGGCTTTATGTCTCGCCAGGATGCACTGCGGTGCTGGGCTGGACGCCGCATGAAATGATGCAGCCCGGTTGGCAAAACCATGTTCACCCCGCCGATCTCGCCCAGTTCCGCGCCGTGCGCGAACAAATGGTGGCGGGCAGCGAGTATGTCTCCAACACCTACCGCTACGCCCGCAAGGATGGCAGCTGGTGCTGGCTGGAGGCCCGGCTGCACCTGGTGCGGCAGGCCGATGGAACGGCCAAGGAATTCGTCGCCAACCTGCGTGATGTCACGCGGCAGAAGGAGGCCGAGCGGGCCCTCGAATGCGCGATGGCGGAACTCTCGGAGAAGGCGTCGACGGACGGTTTGACCGGGGTGGCCAATCGCGGCCGCTTCGATGAGGCCCTGGATCAGGAATGGCGGCGCGCGATGCGCGGCGGCGAGACCGTGGCCCTTCTGCTGATCGACGCCGATCACTTCAAGGCATTCAACGATCGATACGGCCACCAGGCCGGAGATACCTGCCTCAAGGCGATCGCCAGCAGCATCACCGCACAAATTCGCCGCCCGCATGATCTCGCGGCGCGCTATGGCGGCGAGGAATTCGCCGTCATCCTACCCGCCACCTCGCTCGATGGCGCGCTCGATGTCGGTGAGCGCGTCCGTGCCGCAATTGAGGCGCTTGATATCCCGCATGAGGCCAATGCGGACGGGGTGGTCACCGTCTCCATCGGGGCGGCCGCGGCCATTCCGACGGCAGATATCGCGCAACAGGGGCTGCTGGAAGCGGCGGATGCCGCGCTCTATTCCGCCAAGCGCGACGGGCGGAACCGCGTGCAGGCGGCGATGCTGCCGATCCGTTCCACCGTGGTGGTGCCTCTGCTGCCGCATCGGCGGCGGGCCGCTGGGAGCAGCCAGGCGGATCGCATGGGGTGAGGACGGCCGCACACGCGTATGTGCCTCGCGACGTGGCGCCATGCGTGGCACAGTCTGGGCAGCTCACGGCGATTCGCCCGGCGGGCAGCAAGGCAGGAGAGCAACGACCTTGACCATGCGCGTTCTGGTAACCGGCGGGGCCGGCTTTGTCGGCAGCCACGCGGTCGCCGCCCTGTTGGCGCGCGGCGACGAGGTGTGCGTGTTCGACAATCTCTCCACCGGCCATCGCTCCGCGGTGCTGTCGGGCGCGCGGCTGGTGGTGGGCGATCTCGCGGATCATGCGGCGGTGGATGCGTTGCTGGCCGATGGCGTTTGGGATGCCGTGCTGCATTTCGCCTCGCTCTCCCTGGTGGGGGAAAGCATGCGCGAACCGTTGCTGTATCTGCGCACCAATGTCGGCAATGGCCTGCATCTGATCGACCGCTGCATCCATCACGGCATCGGCCGCTTCGTTCTCTCCTCCACCGCCGCGCTGTTCGGCAACGCGCCCCCGGGTGCGATCGATGAAACGGCGCCAATCGAGCCGGGCTCGCCCTATGGCGAGAGCAAAGCCGTGCTGGAGCGCGCGCTGCTATGGGCGGATCGCATCCATGGCCTGAAATCCGCCGTGCTGCGGTATTTCAACGCCGCCGGCGCCGACCCCGAGGGCCGGCTGGGCGAGGACCACCGGCCGGAGACCCATCTCATTCCCCTGGTGATCGACGCGGCCCTTGGCCGCCGGCCCCCGGTGCAGGTGTTCGGCACCGATTACGACACACCGGACGGCACCTGCATCCGTGACTACATCCATGTCAGCGACCTCGCCCAGGCGCATCTGTTGGCGCTCGCGCGGCTCGATAATGGTTCGGTGACCTATAATCTCGGCAATTCCGCCGGGCATTCCGTGCGCGAGGTGATTGCGGCGGTCGCGCGGGTTGGTGGACGGCCGGTGCCGCATGGCTTCGCGCCGCGCCGGCCGGGCGACCCGGCCTCCCTGGTCGCTGCCTCGGCGCGCATCATGGAGGAAGCCGGCTGGCAACCGCGCTTCGCCGCGCTCGACGAGATCGTGCGCACGGCCTGGGCATGGCGCGAGGCGCACCCGCAGGGGTATGCTGATTGACATGAGCAGGTTTTCCCGATGACGGGCAGCGTTCCCGCCGCGCTGCTGGCGCCCCTGGCGGCTAGTGCGATCGCCTGGTGCGGCTTCGATGCCGCATGGTACCGCCAAGCCTATGCCGCTCGTATCCCCGAACTCGACGGGAGCGACGACGACGCGCTGCTGGTCCATTATACCGGCCAAGGCCCAGCGCTCGGCCTGTCGCCCAACATGTATTTCGATGAGGCGTGGTATCTGCTGCGCAACCCAGACGTCGCCGCGCTGGTCGCCGGCGGGCGCGTCGGCTCGGGCTACGAGCATTACTGCACGCTCGGCTACCTCACCCGCTCCGCCCATTGGCTGTACGACGATGACGTCTACGCCCTTGCCGCGCCCGATCTCAGCGACCGAGTGTTGGTGGAGTTCGGCTGCGCCAATCGCTACGACCACTATCTGAAGGCCGGCGCCCGGGAGGGGCGCGGCGCCGGTGGCGCCGGGAGTCGTGGTCATGGCCACAGTGTCGCGCGGCCGGCACCGCGTCGCACGACCGCCGTGACGACCCGCGGGCGGTGGCGACAACCGGGGACGGCAGATCGGAAGAGCACACG
>CAIYPH010000522.1 GCA_903928045.1 uncultured Rhodospirillales bacterium | reverse complement strand
GGCCAAGCCGCCGCCACCCCGGCCGCAGCCCCAGCCCGCCACCCCGCAGCCCCCGCGCGCGCCGTCCGCAGCGCCGGCGCCGCCGGTGGAAACGCCGGAGCCGGCCGTTCGCATCGAAGGTGCCGTGCTGGGGCCTGACTGGATCAGGCAGCTCCAGGAATGGTGGGACCTGCACGCCTACTACCCCCGGGAGGCCATCACAAAAGGGCTGAGCGGCGCGATCAAGGTTCACCTGGTGGTGCACGGGGATGGCGAGGTGTGGATCGTGAAGGTGCTGCAAGGCTCGGGGTCGGAGACTCTCGACCGAGCCGGCATCGAGGTATTCCTCCATGGCCACCTCCGCCCCTTCCCGCCCGGCACGCCGGCGCCGCAGGCCGAGGTGACCATCACCATGCGCTACGCGCTGCGCCAACCCGGCGCCGCCGATGCGCCAAAGCGGCCCTTCACCGTGACCGACGCGCCGGTCAAAGGCACTGTGGTCGACAAGATGCAGCAGCGGGTCTGCACCGGCGTCGTCGTGGAGGGCGGCTGGGGGCCGAATTCGTTCCTCGGCACCCGCGTGCGCGTCGAAGCGGTGTTCTATCGTAATCCCGACGGCGCGCCCTGGGTGCGCTGGACCTCGCGCGGAGGCATTGTGGTGGATGCGCCGGTGATCGAGCAGGGCGTTGCCGCCCATTGGTACGGCATCCCCGCCCTCGGTCCCGCGATGAACCGCGGCCCCAAGCCGCGCTACGCCATATGGCCGGCCGGCGACAACCGGCTTGGCGGCACGTCCGATGATCCCCGCGGCTCGATCGACCTCACCTGCGAGTGAGCGGCGGTGGCTCTAATCCAGCGTCACCCGGTAACGCGCAAGCGCCATCGCCCCCACCAGCGCCAGCAGCAGGCCGAGCGCCGCGAGTTCGGCGGCGATGTCCGCCAATCCGGCGCCCTTCAACATCACCGCCCGCACCACCCGGAGAAAATGCGTCGCCGGTAGCGCCTCGCCCACCACCTGGGCCCAGGCGGGCATCCCGCGGAAGGGGAACGCGAAGCCGGATAGCAGGATCGAGGGCATCAGGAAGAAGAACGACATCTGCATCGCCTGCAACTGGTTGCGCGCAACCGTCGAGAAGGTGAAGCCGACGGCCAGATTGACGGTGATGAACAGCAGCGTCGCCGCCGAGAGCAGGGCCAGGCTGCCGATCATCGGCACATCGAACAGCAGTTTCGCCGCCCCCAGCACGACCGCGACCTGCACGCTGCCGATGCCGATATAGGGCGCGATTTTGCCCACCATCACCTCGATCGGCCGGATGGGCATGGCGAGCAGGTTTTCCATCGTGCCGCGCTCATATTCGCGGGTGACGGCCAGCGCCGTCATCATCACCATCGTCATGGTCAGGATCACCGCGAGCAGGCCGGGCACCACGTTGTCGCGCGTGCTGCCCTCGGGGTTGTAGCGGCGGTGCAGCACCACCTCCACCGGCCCGGCGCGGGGGGCGAGACCGGCGAGCGGGCCGGTGAGCACCCGCGCCAGCGCCTGGTCCACCGCCGGCGCGACGGCGGCCAGCGCGTTGCCGGTGGTGGTCGGGTCGGTGGCGTCCGCCTCCACGGCGATTTGTGCCCGCTCATGGCGGATCACGCGGCGGGTGAAATCGGCGGGAATATTGACGACGAACTGCACCTCGCCCCGCTGCAACAGCCCATCTGCCGCCGCCTCGCTGGTCACGCTGCGGCTGATGTTGAAGTAGCCGGTATTGCCCAAAGCCGCCGCGATCGCGCGGGGCATTTCGCCATGGTCGGCCGCCAGCAGGGCGGTGGGCAGGCCCTTCGGGTCATTGTTGATCGCATAGCCGAACAGGATCAGCTGCATGATCGGCATGCCGAACATCATCGCGAACGTCAGCTTGTCCCGCCCGAGTTGCAACACCTCCTTGCGGATGATCGCGAACATCCGGCGCCACATCGCTCAGCCCTGCTCCGCGTTGTCGGGCACCTGGCGCATCAGGTGGATGAAAACGTCCTCCAGCGTCGGCGCCGCCTCCCGCCAGACGATGCCGGGCGCGCCGCGCAACGGCGCGATTGCCGCGGCCAGGGCCACCGGGTCCGGCCCGCAGACATGCAGGCTCGCCCCGAACGCCGCCGCCGCCGTCACCCCCGGGGCGTCGCGCAGCCGGGGGGCCAAAAGGTCCGCCCCCTCGCCGGTCGCGACCCATGCGGACAGGCCGGAGCCGGCGATCACCTCGGCCACCGAGCCGCGGGCCAGCAGCTTGCCATAGGCGATATAGGCGATCTCGTGGCAGCGCTCCGCCTCGTCCATGTAGTGGGTGGAGACCAGCACGGTGATGCCGCCGGCCGCCAGCGCGTGGATTTCGTCCCAGAAATCCCGCCGCGCCTTGGGGTCGACACCCGCGGTCGGCTCGTCGAGCAGCAGCAGCCTGGGCTCGTGCAGCACGCAGGCGGCGAGCGCCAGCCGCTGCTTCCAGCCGCCTGACAGCGCGCCGGCGAGCTGGTGCTGGCGGGCGGTGAGGCCGAGGCGATCGAGCGCCGCGTCCACCCGGCCGCGCGCATCGGCGATACCGTAGACGTCGCCGACGAAGTCGAGGTTCTCGCGGATGGTGAGATCCTCGTAGAGCCCGAATTTCTGCGTCATGTAGCCGGTCTGCCGCTTGATCGCCGCCCGCCCGGCGATCAGGTCCTCGCCGAGGCAGGTGCCGCTGCCGCCATCCGGGGTCAGCAACCCGCAGATCAGCCGCAATGTGGTGGTTTTGCCGGAGCCGTTGGGGCCGAGGAAGCCGCAGACGCGGCCGGGCATCACCGTGAGGTCGACATTGTCCACCACCACCCGCCGCCCGTAGCGCTTCACCAGGCCACGGACCTCGATCGCCGGCGTCATCGGAGCGGCGCGACCTCGATCGGCAGCCCCACCGGGAGCGGCTGCCCCACCGGGAGCGCCTCGACCAGGAAAACCAGCTTGGCCCGCGCCGTGCGCGAGTAGATCACCGGGGGGGTGAACTCCGCGCGCGGAGACACGTAGGTGATCACCGCCGACAGCCCTGCGGGGCAGCCATCGCAGGCGAATCCGATCCGCTGCCCGGGGATTGCCCGCGCCACCGCGTCCTGTGGCACGAAGAACCGCAGCTTGACCTTGCCTGGCGCCAGCAATGCCGCCACCGGCTGCCCCGCGCCGACCCATTCGCCGGCATCGAAATACGTGTCCTCCACCAGCGCATCGGCCGGCGCGGCGGGCGCAAGATCATCCAGACGCGCGCGCGCCGACGCCAGGCTCGCCGCCGCCTCGATCACGCGTGCCGCGGCGGCGTTGATCGCCTGGGGCCGGGCCGCGAGATCGCCCGCCACCTCCTGCGCCAGGAGCTGCGCCACCTGCGCGCGGAGCTGGTCGACCTGGGAGGCGTTGAGATCGAGCTGCGAGCGCGGCGCCGTGCCGCTGGTGACGAGTTGGCGGGTGCGCGCGAGGTCCTTTTCCGCAAGATCGAGCGCCGCCGCGGATTCGCGCCGCTGCGCCCGCACCACCTCCTGCTCCTCGTCCCGCTTGCCGGTCAGCAGATCCGCCTGCAAGGCCCGGCTTTCCGCCAGCGCCGCCTCGCTGCGCGCGACCTCCGCCTGGGCCGCCGCCTGGTCGAGCCGGAAAACCAGCTCGCCCTTGCGCACCGCCCCGCCCCGCTGCACCGGCCGTTCGACCAACCGGCCGGCGACCGGCGCGGAGACAAACAACGTCTCGCCCTCCACATAGCCGAGATAGGCTTCCGCCCCCGGCATCGGCCACCAGGAGGCGCGCAGAACCACCGCCGCGATCACCGCAAGCCCGGCGATGAGTATCAGCAGCCGGCCGATCATCGGTGATTGGGGGGAAACTGCGGGGCCATGAACCGATTACGAACCGCCCCGCCGGTAAACGTCAACCCGCGACGCTTGTTCCCGCGGCCGGGGTTGCGCATGATGGCGGCAACACGCCGGGAGAATAACGTCACGCACCCCCAGACACCCCGAGCCGAGGTCCTGCGCGTCCAGGGCCTGCGGGTCGCCTTCGACCATCCGCTCGGCCTGGTCCGCGCGGTGGACGACGTCGCCTTCGCGCTGCGCGCCGGGGAGCGCCTGGGGCTGGCCGGCGAATCCGGGTCGGGCAAGTCGACGATGGCGCTGGCCATCCTGCGCATGATCAAGCCGCCCGGCAGGATCGATGGCGGGCGGGTGTTTTTCGACGGGCAGGACATCACCGATCTCGGCATCGAGGATATGCGCCGCCTGCGCCTCGCCGGAATCGCCATGGTGCCGCAGGGCTCGATGAACTCGCTCAACCCGGTGCTGCGGATCGGCGCGCAGATCGCCGACGCGCTGCGCGACCATGACGTGCCCCCCGCCGAGCATGCCGCGCGGATCGCCGAGCTGCTGCCGCAGGTCGGCCTCAAGCCCGAGGTCGCGCATTCCTACCCGCATGAACTCTCCGGCGGCATGAAGCAGCGCGCCTGTATCGCGATCGCCATCTGCCTCAAGCCCAAGGTGATCATCGCCGACGAGCCGACCTCCGCGCTCGACGTGGTGGTGCAACGCCAGGTGATGCAGACGTTGGCCGAGGTCCAGCGCACGCTGGGCGCCGCGGTGATCCTGGTCGGCCATGACATGGGGCTGATGGCGCAGTTCGTCGACCGGCTGGGCGTGATGTATGCCGGGCGGCTGGTGGAACTCGCCCCGATCGCCGACATCATCACCCGGCCGCGCCACCCCTACACGCAGGCGCTGATCTCGAGCCTGCCCTCGCTCGAACGGCGCGCCCCGATGCTCGGCATCCCCGGGCTCGCGCCTTTGCTGCGCGACCTGCCGCCCGGATGCGCCTTCCACCCCCGCTGCGCCGCCTGCTTCGACCGCTGCCGGACGGAGAAGCCCGCGGTGCGCCAGGTCGCCGCCGAAGCCTGGGTGGCCTGCCATCTCGCGGAGACGCCACCATGAGCGTGCTGCTGCAGGCCGAGCGGGTCAGCAAGCATTTCCCCGGCGCCAGGTTCGGCAACCCGGGCACCGTGGCGCTCGATCCGATGTCGCTCGCCATCGACAGCGCCCGCCCGGCGATCACCGCGGTGGTCGGGGAAAGCGGGAGCGGGAAGACCACTTTGGCCCGGGTCCTGCTCGGCCTGGTGGCGCCGACCGGCGGGCGGGTGTTGTATCGCGGGGAGGACCTGACGACGCTCGACGGCGAGGCCCGCCAGAGTTTCCGCCGCGACGTGCAGGCGGTGTTCCAGGACCCCTACGAGGTCTACAACCCGTTCTACCGGGTCGACCACGTGCTCACCACGCCCGTCCGCAAATTCCGCCTCGCCCGGTCCAAGGCCGCCGAGCGGGACCTGATTGCCACCGCCTTGCGCAGCGTCGGGCTGCGGCCGGAGGAGATCCTCGGCCGCTACCCGCACCAGCTCAGCGGCGGCCAGCGCCAGCGCATCATGGTCGCCCGCGCCGTGCTGATCCGCCCCAAGCTGATCGTCGCCGACGAGCCGGTGTCGATGGTCGACGCCTCGCTGCGGGCGACCATTCTGGGCTCGCTGGCCAGGCTGAACCAGGAAATGGGGATCTCGATCATCTACATCACGCATGACCTCGCGACCGCCTACCAGGTGAGCCACAACCTGCTGGTGATGTATCGCGCCGCGGTGGTGGAGGCGGGCGACGCCGAGCGGATCGTGCAGGCGCCGCAGCACCCCTATACGCAGCTGCTGATATCCGCGATCCCGCAGGCCGACACCAACCGCGTCTGGCTCGATACCAACCGTGAAGCCGCGGGAGCCGCCGACCCGGCAGGGTGCCGCTTCGCGCCCCGCTGCCCCCGCGCGGACGCCGCCTGCGCCGCCGCGCCGCCGCTGTTGCGGGTGGCGCCGGATCGCGCGGTGGCGTGTTTTCGCGCGCCGGACGGGACGGTGCTGCGCGAGTTGGGGGAGGTGTTGGCGGGCCATGATGGGGTTAGCCAGGAAGGGTAGAAAGCCGTTCTTTTTGTGAACAAAAAGAACCAAAAAAACTTTCTGTTCCCTTGGCTCGGAGTCTCCCCGGAGGGCGCGACACAAACGGATAAAAGTTTTTTGCTTCTTTTTTTCAAAAAAGAAGCGCCTGCTTGCCCTTATCCCAACGCCTGACTGATCAACGAAAACCGTCGGACCTTGCCCTCTGCCGCCCAGTCGCCCCGCCGCATCGGGGTGACGCGATCGACGCCAGACAGGCCGGCCCTCAT
>CAIYPH010000521.1 GCA_903928045.1 uncultured Rhodospirillales bacterium | reverse complement strand
AGGATGCGCGGGCGCCGCCCTTGCATCCGCGCGCCGAGCACCGGCGCCACCGAGGGATAGCCGCCGAAGCCGGCGACCACGGCGGCGCCGATCTGCCCCAGTTTCCGGCGCGCCGCGAAACTGCCCATCGCGAGGGCAAAAACTGCGCGCACCGCCTTCACCACGCCGCGCCCGGCGATCCCGGCGCCGGCCAGCACGATCCGCTCGCAGCCCTCGAAGGCCGGGGAGACCAGGCCACCCGAGCGGGCATCGGTCATCAGGGCGATCCAGTGCCCGCGGCGGCGCAATTCCGCTGCCAGCGCCTCGGCGGGGAAGAAATGGCCGCCGGTGCCGCCCGCGGCGATGACGATGCGATAGGACGTCACGTCGGCTCGCCCGGATGGCGGCGGCGGGTGAGCGCCAGCAGCATGCCCATCCCGAGCGCCACCGCCATCACGGAGGAACCTCCATAGGAGATGAACGGCAGCGTCATCCCCTTGGTCGGAATCAGGTGAACGGTGGTCGCGAGATTCACCAGGGTTTGCAGCCCGAAGCCGCCGGCCAACCCCGCCGCAGCGAGCACAACGAACAGGTCGGTCTCGCCCTGCACCCGGCGCATCCCGCGCAGCACGATGAAGGTGAAAATAGCGAGCAGCCCGAGGCAGATCAGCAGGCCGAACTCCTCGCCGGCCACGGCGAACACGAAGTCCGCATGCACGTCGGGGATGACATCCTTCACCCGCCCCTCGCCGGGGCCGCGCCCGAGCAGGCCGCCATTGCCGAAGGCTTCCAGCGCGTGGCGCACCTGGAAATTGCCGGGCAGGTTGATGTCCATGAAGTCGGCGACGCGCTTCTGCACGTGCGGCTTGATCATGTAGAGCAGGCCACCGGCCGCCCCGATGCCCAGCAGCCCAACGCCGACGAAGCCGTAATGCAGCCCGGAAATGAACAGCTGGAGGAAGAAAACGCCGACCACGACGGCGAGCATGCCGACGTCCGGCTGCGTTTGAAGCAGTCCGGCGATCAGCGCGAAAAACCCGCAGGCGACCAGCATGCCCGGGAATTTCCCCGGCCGCTTGCCCTCCGCGATCAGCCAGGCCGCCGCCACCGCGAAGCAGGGCTTGAGGAATTCGCTCGGCTGCATCGAGAAGCCCGGCAGCGAGATCCAGCGGCGCGCGCCCTTGATCTCGGGCCCCGCCAGGGTCATCGCCGTCAGCAGGATCGCGCCCAGGCAACCGACCACGGCAACCCGTCGCACGCCGCGCGGGGAAAGCAGGCTGACCGCCACCACGAGCAGCACGGCGATGCTGAGGAACACCACCTGCTTGAGGATGAACATGTCGCGGGCCTGATGGATGCGCTCGGCCACCGCCGGGCTTGCCGCCAGCATCATGATGTAGCCGAAGCCGATCAGCGCGGCGATGGCCGCCAGCGTCCAGCGGTCAACCGTCCACCACCAACGCCCGATCGTCGTGAGGTCCGCGCGCGAGGCCATCAGTTGGTCCCTCCGGCAATGGCCCTCGCCAGGGCGCGGAAACGGTCGCCGCGCTGGTCGAAGCCGGTGAACTGGTCCCAGGAGGCGCAGGCCGGCGAGAGCAGCACGACCGGAGCGGAGAGCGCTCTCGCGGCGTTGAAGCCCTCTGCGGTCGCGCGCTCCAGCGTCTCGACGATGCGGTGCGCCACGCCATGGGCGGCGAGCGTCTCGGCCAGCACCGGCGCGTCGCGGCCGATCAGCAGAGCGAGGGCGACGCGGGGGAAGAAGGGCGCGAGTGGGGCGATGCCGCCCTCCTTGGCCATGCCGCCGGCAATCCACACCACACGGTCATAGCAGCCGAGCGCCCAGGCGGTGCTGTCGGCGTTGGTCGCCTTGCTGTCGTTGACGAAGCGGATACCGGCGATCTCGCCGACCAGCTCCTGGCGGTGCGGCAGGCCGGGATAGCTCAGCAGCCCCGCCGCGATGGCATCGCGCCCGATGCCGAGCGCCTCGGCCATCAGCACGGCGGCGGCGGCGTTCTGCATGTTGTGGGCGCCGGGCAAGGCGCGTGCGGCGGCGAGATCGGCGATCGGGCCGGCGGCATCGCGCACCTGGCCGCCGTGCGGCCCGGCGTCAGCGTCCGCGGCGCCGGAGACCGTCAGCACCCGCGCCGGGCGCCCGCGCAGGGTGGCGGCCATGTCGCGGGAGAGCGCGTCGTCGATGCCGATGACCGCCGTATCCGCCGCCTCCTGGCGGTCGAAAATGGCACGCTTGGCCCTCGCATAGCCTTCCATGTCGCCATGCCGATCTATGTGGTCAGGGCTGAGATTGAGCATGCAGGCAGTGTTGAATCGCAACGTCGCGATTCGCTCCAACATGTAGGAGGACATTTCCAGCACGTAGATCCCGTCATCGCCCAGCAGCGGCAGCGACAGCGCCGCCGCCCCGAGATTGCCGCCGGCGGCGACCGGGCGCCCGGCCGTCGCCGCGATATGGGCGAGCAGCGCGGGGGTGGTGGATTTGCCGTTGGTGCCGGTCACCCCGGCGAAGCGGGCCTGCGAGCCGGCGGCGCGGACGGCGCGATACAGCAGGTCGGCGTCCGACAGGATCGGCACACCCGCGGCGATGGCGCGCGCGGCGATCGGGTGGACCTTGGGCAGGCGATGGGGAATGCCGGGCGACAGCACCAGCGCTGTCATGCCCGCCATCGCCGGGTCCGCGACGGTGAAGCCGTCCGCATCCTCGTCCACAGGCGGGGCGGACATGGTGACGGCGAGCGCCGCAGGTGTGTTCTCCGCAGCCCCGCCTCAGCTTCTGTGGCGCCCCGTCCGTCGGAACGCGTGCGTCT
>CAIYPH010000520.1 GCA_903928045.1 uncultured Rhodospirillales bacterium | reverse complement strand
TCCTTGCTTATCCTCTGCCAACAAACGGCATCTTGGTCGCCATCACTGTGACGAACAGCGCATTCGCGTCGGCTGGCAGCTCCGACATGTAGAGGATCGTCTTGCCCACCGCCGAGACGTCCATGGTCGGCTCAACCCGCGAGGTGCCATCCGGCTGCGGCACGCCCTTGGCCATGCGGGCGGTCATCGGGGTGGCGGCGTTGCCGATGTCGATCTGGCCGCAGGCGATGTCGAAGTTCCGCCCGTCGAGCGCGATCGCCTTGGTCATGCCGGTGGTGGCGTGCTTGGTCGAGGTATAGGCGGCCGAGCCCGGGCGCGGCGTGTGGGCCGAGATCGAGCCGTTATTGATGATCCGCCCGCCCTGCGGCGACTGGTCGCGCATCATGCGGAAGGCGGCGTTGGCGACGAGGAAGCAGCCGTTGAGGTTGACCGCGACCACCGAGGTCCATTGCTCCCAGGTGAAGTCGCCGAAATTGGTCGAAGGCACGTTGCCGCCGGCGTTGTTGAACACGACGTCGAGCCGGCCGAACTTGGCCTTGATGGCGGCGAACAGCGCGTCCACCGAGGCCGGCTGCGTCACGTCGGTCGGCACGGCCAGCATGCGGGCCCCGGCCGCACCGGCCAGCCCGATGGTCTCGGCCAGCGCATCCGCGCGCCGTCCGGCGATGGCGACCGACCAGCCGGCCGCCGCCAATGTAAGGGCCGCATCGCGCCCGACGCCGCTGCCCGCGCCCGTAATCAGGGCGATCTTGCCGTTTCCGCTCATGTTTCAGCTCCCCATGCTTTGGTTCAGGCCGCCATTGTGGCATCACTGCGCGGGAATGGCACGGGTGGATGACGACGAAACGTGTCGTCGCTGCCATGCCTTGGATTGCCGACCATAGGGAACATCTGGAATGACCGACCATCCGGCGCTTCGCGCCTTCCTCGCCGAACGCCGCGACGCCTGCACCGAGCTGCTGACCGAGGTGGTACGCGTGCCCTCCGATAATCCGCCCGGAGATTGCGCGGTGCATGCGGCCCGCACCGCGGAGCTGCTGGAGGGGCTCGGCTTCAGTGTGGAGCATCACGTGGTGCCGGCGGCGACGGCCAAGGCGCATGGCATGGTCTCGGTGACCAATTTGGTGGTGCGGCGGCGCTTCGGGGATGGACCGGTGATCGCGCTCAACGCGCATGGGGACGTGGTGCCACCCGGCGAGGGCTGGACGGCCGATCCCTACGGCGCGGAAATCCGCGATGGCTGGCTCTACGGGCGGGGCGCGGCAGTCTCGAAGTCCGACATCGCGAGCTACGCCTTCGCGCTGCTGGCGCTGGAGCATGCCGGCACGAATCTCAAGGGCACCGTCGAGCTGCACATTACGTATGATGAGGAAACCGGCGGTGAGCTTGGCCCGGCCTGGCTGATTTCCGAGGGCATCAGCCGGCCCGACCTCGCGCTGTGCGCCGGGTTCTCCTACGGGGTGACGGAGGCGCATAACGGGTGCCTGCATCTCGAAGTCGAGGTCACCGGCCGCTCCGCCCATGCCGCCAAGCCCTTCACCGGGATCGACGCGCTGGAATGCGCGACCGGCATTCTCTCCGCGCTCTATTCCTGGCGCGGCGGGCTCGCGGCGCGGGCTTCGAAAATCCCCGGTATCGGCGCCCCGCAGCTGACCATCGGGCTAATCTCGGGGGGCATCAACACCAACGTGGTGCCCGACCGCATCACCTTCCGGCTCGACCGGCGGATCGTGCCGGAGGAGAATCCGGCCGCGGTGGAGGCCGAACTGCGGGACGTGATCGCGCTGGCCGCCATGGCCAAGCCGGCCGCCAGCATCGCGGTGCGCCGCCTGCTGCTGGCCACGCCGCTGATGCCGCTGCCGGGCGGGCGGGCGTTCACCGAGGCGCTGTGCAAGCGGGCGACCGAG
>CAIYPH010000519.1 GCA_903928045.1 uncultured Rhodospirillales bacterium | reverse complement strand
GTACCGCTTCCCATCATCCCGCGAGCCAAGCCAACGGCAACAATGGAATAGGAAGTTTTTTTGGTTCTTTTTATTCACAAAAAGAACATGCTTCCCTCCCTACAGGGTCTTCCCATCAACCAATCACCGCCCGGCCCGCACGCGCGTGCCAGGCGCCGGCGGCGTTTCCGGCGGCCCCGCGAAGCACTGGGCCAGCGCCATCCATTCCCGCGCCGCCGGGCCATCCACCCGCAGCGCGGTATCGGCGACGTTGCGGGTTTGCGCCACCACCTGGCAGAACTGCGTCACCTCTCCCGTCACCAGCCCGCCCTCGCCGGCCCAGATCCAAGGTTCGCCGAAGGGTGTGTCCAGCCGCACCTCGGGTTGCGGGCCCGGCGGTTCCTGGTTGCGGTTCTTGAAGGTCCAGCCATAGGTGCGCACGCCGATCTCGGCGATGTTGCGCAGCCGCGGCGAGGCGGCCGGCCGCTCGATGCCCAGCAGATCGTAGATCGCCTGCCCGTGCGACCAGGTTTCCATCTGCCGGGCGGTGGCGAACATGCGCAGCCCCATGCCGGGCCCGGCCCAGGGCATGCGTGTCTCCGGCGCCAGTGCCGCCAGCCGGTCGCACAGCACCAACGCCGTGCGCCGCCAGAGGTCAAGCAGCTCACTGCCGCGGGGATTGCCCAGCCACTTACGCGTCGCTTCCACGTTGGTCATGCCGCGGGCACGCAAGGCGGCCATTTCCGCGCGAAACGTCGCGAAAGCCTCGACGCCGTCGGCCGATGCCATCGCCATGAGGTCGCTGTGGTGCAGGTGCTGCACCACGTCCTCCGGCGTCCAGTTCTTGAAGCCGCTGGGAGCGGTCCAGGCCGCGGCCGGCATGGCGGTGAGCAGGGCGCTCAGCTCATCGACCTCGTCGCGGAAATCTTTGATCTGCTGAATCATGACGCGCTCCTTGGTGAGGGCGAAGTGCCTCCGAAAAGGGAAGGAAGGTCTCCTTTTTTGAAAAAAAGGAGCAAAAAACTTTTATCCGCTTGATTGGTACCGCTCCGCCCTATCCGCGGGGTGTACGCCAACGGCATGGATGGAACAAAAAGTTTTTTTGGTTCTTTTTGTTCACAAAAAGAACATCCTTCAGCGAGATCGCTCCAACCTCCCGCGCTAAGCAGCCGCGCTGGCCGGCGGCTCCCGGCCTCGCACAAGATCCGCCCCCTTCTCGCCTATCATCATGGTCGCGGCGTTGAGGTTGGCCGAGAGCATGGTCGGCATGATCGAGGCGTCGATCACCCGCAGGCGCTCGATGCCGTGGACGCGCAGCTGATCGTCGACGACGGCCTGGGGATTGGTGGCGGGGCCCATTTTGCAGGTGCCCATGGGATGGAAGGTCGTCGTGCCGCGCTGCTTGGCGACGGCGAGGAGTTCGTCGTCGGTTTGCACCTGCGGGCCTGGGACGTCCTCGCGGGCGAAATAGGGCTTCAGCGGGTCGGAGCTGAGCAGCTTGCGCGCCAGTTTCATCGCGGCCAGCAGCACCCGCCGGTCATGCTCGGCGGCGAGGTAGTTGGGCTGGATCAGCGGCTGCTCGAAGGGATTGGCGGAGCGGATGCGCACGTATCCGGTGCTTTCCGGCCGCTGCTGCCAGGCGGCGACCGTCATGCCCGGTTCACGCTCGAGCTGGCCTTGCACGCCGTCATTGTAGCTCGCGGGCGTGAAGGTCATCTGGATGTCCGAGCTTTCCGCGCTCTCGCCGGAGTGCCAGAAACAGTAGACCAGCGTGGGGTTGAGCGAGAGGATACCCTTGCGGGTGGCCGCGTATTTCAACACCTCCCAGGCAAGCTTGGGGCCGCGCGAGCTTTCGTTGATGGTCGCGATGTTCTGCACCCGCGCCACCAGGCGGGGCGCGTAGTGATCGCGCAGGTTTTCGCCGACGCCGGGCAGGATATGGCGCGGCGCGATGCCGTGGGATTGCAGCAGATCGGCCGGGCCGATGCCGGAGAGTTGCAGGAGCTGGGGCGAGTTGTAGGTGCCGCCGGAGAGGATCACCTCGCGGCTGGCGCGAATTTCCTTGTCGGTGCCGCCCTTGCCGCCGTGGCGGTAGCGGATGCCGACGGCGCGCTTGCCTTCGAGGATGATACTGGAGGCATGCGCATGCGTGATCACCCGAAGGTTTGGCCGTTTCATGGCCGGGCGCAGATAGGCGGTCGCGGTGCTTTCGCGCCGCCCGTTGAAGGTGGTGCGCTGAACGTAGGAGACCCCCTCCTGCTTGGCGCCGTTATAGTCGGGGTTGCGGGGAATGCCGTGCTGCACGCAGCCCTCGATGAAGGCGTCGCAGAGGGGGTGGCGCCATTCGAGATCGGTGACGCGGATCTGGCCCTCGCGGCCGCGATAGGTCTCGTCGCCCGGCCCGATGCGCCGCTCGGTGCGCCGGAAATAGGGCAGCACGTCGGCATAGCCCCAGCCCTGGTTGCCGAACTGCGCCCAGGTGTCGAAATCCAGCCGCTGGCCGCGGTTATAGACGTGGCCGTTGATCGAGCTGGAGCCGCCGAGCGTCTTGCCGCGCGGGGCGTAGATGCGCCGCCCGCCGGTCCAGGCGCCCTCCTCCATCTCGTATTTCCAGTTCACCGAGGCGTCGTAGAAGGTCTTCATGAAGCCGGCGGGGATGTGGATGAAGGGGTTCCAGTCCGAACCGCCGGCTTCCAGAACGGCGACGGTGACGTTGGGGTCCTCGCTCAAGCGGTTCGCCACGATACTGCCGGCCGAGCCAGCCCCCACGATGACGTAGTCGAAGGTTTCCAAGCCCGTCTCCCCGGTTCGCACGATCACGCGAAACCTATCATACCCTCCCCTCGCCAGCCGCACCATCGCTTGAGCCCCCGACCGAAACGGTCCAAACTCCCGCGCAAACGGGAGGCGGCGACCTTGGGCATGCTCGACGGCACAGCGGCGCGCTTGACGGGGCAACCTGCGGGAGCGTTGCGCCGATGATCGTCCTCTCCGAGAATTTCCGGGCGCTGTTCTACACCCCCTTCTACGCCGCCCACGCCATCGGCGCCTATGCGGCCGAGAACGTGGCGGTCGACCTGCGCGCCTCGCCCGACCCCGCGCACACCGCCGCGGATCTGCGGGCCGGCCGCATCGACGTCATGTGGGGCGGCCCGCTGCGCGTCCTGCTGGCCCACGCCGCCGACCCCGCCGCCGATATCATCTGTTTCTGCGACGTCGTGGCGCGCGACCCCTTCTTCGTCATCGGCCGCTCGCCGCGCCCCGCCTTCCGCCCGGCCGATCTGGTCGGCCAGCGGCTCGGCACGGTCGCCGAGGTGCCGACACCCTGGCTCTGCCTGCAGGACGACATCCGCCGCGACGGCGCCGACCCCGCCGGCGTCTTGCGCACGCACGGCCCCACCATGGCCGAGAACGCCGCCGCGCTCCGCGCCGGCCGGCTCGATGCGGTGCAGCTTTTCCAACCCCACGCCGAGGCGCTCCTGCAAGAGGGCTTCCACCTGTGGAATGCCGCCGCCGATCGCGGCCTGACCGCCTACACCACGCTCGTCACCCGCCGCAGCCTGCTGGTGGAGCGGCGCGATGCGATGGCGGCGATGGTGCGGGCGATGTACCGCGTCCTGCGCTGGATCGCCGCCACCCCCGGCAGCGAGGTCGCGCGCGCCGTCGCCGCGTTTTTCCCGGACGTCCCGGCCCCCCTCTTCGCCGCCGCGATCGACCGCTATTGCGCCCTCGGGCTCTACGCGACCGATCCGCGCACCCGCCCCGAGGGTTTCGCCCGTCTGCAGGCGGCCATGCGCTCCGGCGGCGCGCTCGACCGCGCCATCCCATTCGATGCCATCATCGACAACACCCTCGCCGAGGACGCAATCGCAGGCCTCCGGCCGTGACGCTGCTGCCACGGATGATCGCAGGGCTGCCGCCGCGCCAGGGCGCGGCCTTCCTCGGCCTGTTCTTTTTCCCGAGCGTCGCCCAGGCGACCCTGCTCACCGTCCTGCCGCTCGGCGCCCTGCGCCTGCTCGGCACCGCCCAGGCCGTCACCCTGCTCTACGCCGCCACCGGGCTGGCCGCGGTTGCCGGGCGGTTCAGCATCCCCTTCCTCGTCCGCCTGCTCGGCCGCCGCCGCGTCTTCACCCTCGGCGCCCTGTCGCTCACCATCAGCAGCCTGCTCTTCGCGACCGATCTGTTGCCCGCCTTCGCCGCGGGGCTGGTGCTGAACACCGTCGGCATCGCCTGCGTCGATATCACCAGCCAGCTCTATCTGCTCGATAACGCCCCGCGCCAGGCGCTGCGCCACTTCGAGCCGACCCGCATCTTCGCCGCCGCCGCTCCCTGGACCTTCGGCCCGTGGTTCGGCATTCACCTCCAGGAGACCTACGCCTTCGCCGCGCCGTTCGCGATCGTGATCGCCGCGGCCCTTGCCCTGTTCCTGCTGTTCCGCGCGCTGGGCCTCAGCGACCATCAGGCGGTGGCCACCCCGCGCGCCGCGACCAACCCGCTGCGCTACCTCCCCCGCTTCTTCGCGCAGCCCCGCCTGCTGCTGGCATGGACACTCGCCTCCGCCCGCTCGTCGTGGTGGAGCATGTTCTTCGTCTATGCGCCGATCCTCGCCGTCACCTCCGGCCTCAGCCCCGAGACCGGCGGCCTCGTCGTGTCGATCGGCACCGGCTGGACCTGGATCGTGCCGCTTTGGGGCTGGGTCGGGCGGCGCTTCGGCCTGCGCGCCCTGATGCGGGCGGGCTACGCCGGCGCCGGTCTCTTCAGCGTCGCCGCCGCCATCGCGGCCGGCCACCCCTGGCTCGGCGCGCTGTTCCTCATCATCGCGGCCTTCAGCGCCGGCACGCTCGACGGCGCCGGCAATCTCCTCTTCCTGCGCGCCGTCCACCCCTATGAGCGCGCCGAGATGACCACCGTCTTCGCCAGCTTCCGCGACGTCACCCAGGTCGTCCCCCCCGCCACCTGCTCCCTCCTTCTGGCTTTTTTCGCCCTGCCCTCCGTTTTCGTCGCCTCCGGCATCATGATGCTGGCCTCCGCCGCGCTGGCCACCCGCATTCCGCGCCGCCTGTAGCGCCGCCGAGCGACGAAGCGGATTGCATTCGCTCCCGCCGCCCGGCACGATTGCGCCGATCGATGCAGGGGGATGAAGATGCGCAAGCTTGCTTTGGCTATACTGGGCCTGGTTCTGGCGGCTCCGGCCTGGGCCCAAAAGGACACGCTGACGGTCGACCTCGCCTCCGACGTCGCGACCATGGATCCGCATGTGCAGTGGGACCCCGAGAGCTCCTCGGTCTATCGCAACATCTTCGACAACCTCGTCACCCGCGATATCCCCGGCAAGATCGTACCCCAGGTCGCCACCGCCTGGCGCTACACCGACCCGCTGACACTGGTGTTCGACCTGCGCAGCGACATCCTCTTCCAGGACGGCAGCAAGCTCACCCCGGAAGACGTCGCCTTCAGCGTGCGCCGAATGATCAACCCCGCCTTCAAAAGCCCGCAGCTCTCGCAGTTCGACCAGATCGTCTCCGCCGACGTCACCGGCCCCGCGCAGGTGACCTTGCACACCAAGACCCCCTACCCGGTGCTGCTGGCGCAGCTGACCAAGCTGTCGATCGTGCCGAAAGCCTATGTCGAAAAACTCGGTGACGTCGCCTTCAACCAGCAGGTCATGGGCAGCGGCCCCTACCGGCTGCGCAACTGGCAGCGTGGCCAGCAAAGCGTGATCGACGCGGTCGATAATTACTGGGGCCCCAAGCCCACCTTCAAGTCCGCCGTCTTCCGCGCGGTGCCGGACGCCACCACACGGATGGCCGATCTGCGCACCGGCCGCGCCGACATTATCCGCGGCATCAGCCCGGATGACGCCATCACCATGAAGTCGGAGGCCGGCATCAAGCTGTTGACCGTTCCCTCCGAGCGCGTCGCCTACCTGTTCATGAACGCGCAGTTCGGCCCAACCAAGGACAAGCGCCTGCGCCAGGCGATCTCCATGGCGGTCGACCGGGACCTCATCATCTCCGCGCTGCAGCAGGGTTACGGCAAGAAGGTCGATATCGTGCTGCCATCGTCCAATTTCGGCTATATCGCGGATATCCCCTTCTGGCCGCACGACCCCGCCCGCGCCCGCGCTCTGGTCAAGGAAATCGGCGCCGAGGGCACCACGGTGGTATTCCTCACCGCCCCCTCCTACGACCGCCGGCTGAACGAGGCGGTGCAGCAGATGCTGGCCGAGATCGGCCTCAAGGTCGACATCGTCTCGGTCGATTTCCCGACCTATCTGCGCCGCCGCCAGGGCCAGCCCGAGGAGAGCGGCCACCTCGCCCAGGGCCGCTGGTCCTGCGGCTGCCAGGATGCGGATGGCGTGATTTTCCCGCTGTTCCGCAGCGGCAGCATCTGGTCGAAGTTCAGCAATGCCGAGTTCGACGCCGCGGTGGACGCCGCGCGTGTGGTGCTCGATGAGAACGAGCGCCTGAAATACTACCGCCGCGCCTTCGAGATCATGCGCGAGGAGATCCCCGCCATCCCGTTGTTCCAGGACGTCTCGATCTACGCCGCCCGCAAGGAGCTGCAATGGACGCCGACCCCCAACGAGGCGTTCTTTCTCGCCGACATGAAGTGGCAGCCGTGATCTGACCGGGGACGCCACCTTGCGTGGCGTCCCCGGCCGCGTTCGCTAGGCGTTGCGCAGCCGCGGCAGGAACCAGGCGAGCAGCCCGATCGCCGGCAGGAACGCGCAGGCGCGATACATCGTCTCAATGCCATACTGGTCGGCCAATCCGCCCAGCAGGGCCGCCGCGATTCCGCCCAGCCCGAAGGTCAGGCCGTAGAAGAACCCGCCGACCAGGCCGATCCGCCCGGGCATCAGCTCCATCGCGTAGAGCATGATCGCCGCGAAGGAGCTGGCCATGATCAGGTTGATCACGACCGTCAGCACGCCCGTCCAGAACAGGTCAGCGAAGGGCAGGATCAGGCTGAACGGCAGCGCGCCGAGGATGGAAAACCACAGGATGCGGGTGCGGCCGATCCGATCGCCCAGGATACCGCCGCCAAGCGCCCCCACGGCCGAGGATGCCAGGAACAGGAACAGCATCACCTGCGATGTCTGCACCGAGACCTGGAACTTGCCGATCAGGAAGAACGTGTAGAACGAGGTGAAGCTGGCCGTGTAGGCGTTCTTGGAGAACAGCAGCACGATCAGGATGATGAAGGGGATCACCACCTTGGCCGGCGGCGGCGCCGCGCCGGCCGCCGCGGCGCCACCGGCCGGCTTCTTCCGCGCCGGCGTGAAATCGGCGTACTGCCCGGCGATCCAGACCATCAGCATCATCGCCAGCAGGGCGGCGATCGAGAACCAGCCAAGGCTGCGCTGCCCCAGCGGCACGATGATGAAGGCGGCCAGCAGCGGCCCCAGGGCCCCGCCGGCCTGGCCGCCGACCTGGAAAATCCCCTGCGCCAGGCCCTGCCGCCCGCCCGAGGCATTGCGCGCCATGCGGGTCGCCTCGGGATGGAAGATCGAGGACCCCAGCCCGACGCAGGCGGCGGCGATCAGCAGCAGCAGGTAGCTGCTGGCAAACGCCAGCCCGATCAGTCCCACCAGGCTGCACCCCATCCCGACAATCATCGAGTAGGGCATGGGATGTTTGTCGGTATAGAAGCCCACGGCGGGTTGCAGCAGCGAGGCGGAGATCTGGAACGCCAGGGTGATCAGCCCGATCTGCCCGTAATCGAGGTGATAGGCCGTCTTGATGATCGGATAGATCGCGGGGATCAGCGACTGGATCATGTCATTGAGCAGATGCGTGACGCTGAGGGCCACCAGGACTGAAAGCGCGGCCTGCCTGGGGGCGGCTGCCGAGACCATATTGCTCATCACGTCAACTCCCTCATCATCGCCAAGCCGCTCCGCGCGCTTCGGCATAAAGATGCATCCTTTACCCATCCGCCGCGCCGGGCACCAGCGCGCGCCAGCCCGATGCCCACGATCGGGCCGCCGGTTGACACCGGCCTGTCCGGCACACCTAAACTGGCCCCCCGCCGTTTCGCGGCAGGCAAGACCGCGCGGCACGTGCGGACCAGGAGGGACACTCATGTCGCAGGTTGTCGCCAAACCCGTCCCGGTGCCGGACGAGGCCAGCGCGCCGTTCTTCGATGGCGCCCGCGAAGGCCGGCTCATGCTCCAGCATTGCGCGGGCTGCGGAAAATGGAGCTTCCCGGTGCGCGAGCGCTGCCCGCATTGCATGGGCGCGAAGCTGGCGTGGCGCGCGGCGAGCGGGCGCGGCACGCTCTACACCTTCGCCATCATGCACCAGGTGATGAACCCCGGCTTCGCCGCCGACGTGCCTTACAACGTCAGCCAGATCGACCTCGAGGAGGGCGTGCGCATGGTCTGCAACATCGTCGGCCTCGCCAATGACCAGCTGCGCATCGGCATGGCGGTGGAGGCGGTGTTCGAGGATGTCGGCGATGGCGTCAGCATCCCCAAATTCCGCCCCGTGACCGGTTGAGGAGCGCGCCATGGCCAATACGTCAAAAGGGGCGATCGTCGGGCTCGGCGTCACGCCGATGGGCCGCATCTATGGCCGCCGTGCCGTCGATTTCGCCGCCGAGGCGATCGCGCTGGCGCTAGAGGATGCCGGCCTGCAGAAAAGCGACGTCGATGGGCTGCTGATCAACGCCAACATCCCCAATGACATGCTGCCCGGCGCGCAGATGACGCTGGGGCTCGAAAACCTCACGCTGATGAACGTGATGTCCGCCTATGGCTCCACCGGCGGCAGCATGATGCAATATGCCTGCATGGCCATTCGCGAAGGGCTCGCGAACACCGTCGTGCTGGTCTACGCCGATGCGCCGCTGACGCCCTCGCGCGGCGCCGGCCAGTCCTATGCCGGGCCGCACCGCTTCCCGCTCGGCGGCATGACCGGGCTCAAGGCCGCCTATGGCGATTTCGGCGCCAATCTCGGCTACGCCATGGCGGCGCAGCGGCACATGCATCTCTACGGCACCACCGAGGACCATCTCGGCACCATCGCGGTCGGCCAGCGGCAATGGGCGCAAATGAGCCCCTGGGCGCAGATGAAGGCGCCGATGACCATGGCGGATCATCACGCCTCACGCTGGATCGCCGAACCGCTGCGGCTGTTCGACTGCTGCCTGGTCTCCAACGGCGCGGTGGCGATCATCGTGACCTCCGTTGAACGCGCGCGCGATCTCAAGCAGCCCCCGGTCCATGTGCTCGGCTACGCCCAATGCGCGCCGGGCGACAATGCCAGCACCGCGCGCCATCCGGGCGTGGAGACCGGGGCCAAGCGCTCCGGCGAGGCGGCGTTGCGCATGGCCGGCATCACCCGCGCCGATATCGGCTCCTGCCAGCTCTATGACTGCTACACCTACACCGTGCTGGTGACGCTGGAGGATTACGGCTTCTGCGCCAAGGGCGAGGGCGGCCCCTTCGTGGTGGATGGCAAGCTGGGGCCGGGCGGGGCGTTACCGACCAACACCGGCGGCGGCCAGCTCTCCGGCTACTACATGTGGTCGTTCACCCCGATGTCCGAGGCGATCGTGCAGGCGCGCGGGCAGGCTGGCGAGCGTCAGGTGGCCAACAAGGATTTCATGCTGGTCAGCGGCAATGGTGGTATTCTCAACTACCACTCGACGCTGATTTTCAGCCCGCATGCTGGCGGGGGGTAGGAAGGAAGCGGTTCTTTTTTGATAAAGGCCGGGAAATCGGGATTGTTTTGATATCGAAATAATATAGGCATGCGTAAGTGCCCGCGCGTGCGGGGGGCATCGGCCGGGCGCTGGGCCGGGCGGCGGGCCGGGCGCGGGGGGCGTGGCGGGACGGTTTGGGTGCGGCGATGCGGCGGGGGGTAGCGCGAGACCGAGTCCGGGTGCGCGTCGGCACGATCGCGGCCGGAGCGGCGGCGATGTCACGGAGAAGGCGGGCCTCGACGCGGGTGAGCTCGGCCATCACGCGGGCATGGAGGCGGCGGTCGGGGTGGCTGGCCGGGAGGTCGGCGATATCGCTGAAAAGACGGTCCAGCAAGGCCATCAGCAGGCGCACGACCGCCAGCGCGGCCGCGAGGCCGGTGGGGTGCGATGACGCGGGCCTGGTGGATGACACGGGGGGGCTCCTGGTTGACCAGCCCGCACTATCGTCTATGTCACCAAAATTGTCAAGGTCTTTTTGCCGGTTGACGACTCTTTTTTCCTGACTTCCCGCCGCGGCCCGACGTCAGCTCGTCGCCAACCATCTCTGCGCGTTCGTCTCCGCTCCCGATGGCAGTGGCGCATCCGGATTGCCGATCCAGGCGATGGTGTCGCCGATCGGCGATGCGCGGCCGAGGTCGCGCAGCAGCAGGTGCCAGCCATTGGGATATAGCCCGACCCGACCCGCCGGCAGGGCCGCCCAGGTCGCCTTGGTGGCCTCGGGCGGGACGATCTCGTCCCGCGCGCCGTAGAGGAACAGGGACGGCGCGGTGAAGCTGGCCGCCGCCGCCTGGGCGGCATCCATCAGGTCGGCCAGCCCGCGCACCGCGTCGACCCGCGTCGAGGTGATGGTCAGGGGATCGCGGGTCAACCGCCGCAATGCGTCATCATTGTCGCTGGCGTAGATTTGCACGGTCGGCGGCGGCCCGGTCAGCTGCAACCCCGGCGCCACGGCGCCGGAGACCCAGAGCAGGGCGCGCATGAACGGATTCATCCGCCCGCGATTCCACACCGCCGGCGCCAATAGCACGTAGCCGTCGACATCCGGGCGCTGCAGGCCGGTGGCGAGCAGCATCAGCACCGCTCCACCCATGCTTTCGCCCATCAGGATCACCTTGGTGCCGGGATGGAGCGCGCGCAGCGCCTGCGTCATATCGGCGGCATCATTCACCAGCGCCGCGCTGCCCGGCCAAATGCCGCGGCCCGGCGCCTCGCCGAAGCCGCGCTGGTCCGGCGCGTAGACGGCGATGCCGGCGGCGGCGAAGTGCGGCGCCGGCATTTCCCAGGCGTCGCGGCTGTCGTTGAACCCATGCAGGGCGAGCACCACCGCCCGCGGCGCGGCCTCAGGCCGCCATGCCCGGAATGGCAGCCGGGCGCCGTCCCGCATGACGAACACGTCGTTCGACACCATAGGCGCGGTGATGGCCGGGCCAGGCGGGACGGCCGCGGATACGCAGCCGCCAAGCAGGGACGCCGCACTGGCCAATAAAAGACCGCGGCGGGAGGGGCCGACATGGCTGGAAAACCCGGGCATGTTAACATGGGTACCACGCGGGCGCCCCCCTCGGAAATCCCCTATACGGCCGGGTCGCCGCGATGGGCCGGCGCCGGCCCATGCGGCGCGAGGAAGCGCTCCTTTTTTGAAAAAAAGGAGTAATATCCTGTCCACTTGAGACCCCGAAAAACGAAGAGAAGGCAAGGCAAGCCGAAGGAAGCACTTCTTTTTTGAAAAAAAGAAGCAAAAAACTTTCAGTCCAATGGCTTGTACCACTCCCACTTCCTGGGAGGCACGCCAACGGCAACGAAGTCAGGAAAAGTTTTTTTGGTTCTTTTTGTTCACAAAAAGAACGCGCGCCCTTGCAGCTTCATCATGTCTTGCTGGGCTGAGTGCCGCGCTCGCTGCCGGCGGATACGATGCGTTCAGGCCTACGCATGCCCCGCGGTCGATGATAGGGTCACGGAGGATGAAGGCGGGGCGAAGGGGAGGCCATGGAACTGTTTCATAACCCGACGGTAGCCTGGTTCTATTTTCCGCCGGTGCTGCTTGCGATGGCGCTCGAGGCGGCGCTTTACAGCCACCAGAACCACCGTTTCCCATGGAAAGACAGCCTCGCCTCCCTGCTGGTGATGGCCGGCCATACGTTGGCCGGGGCGACGAGCAATACCTTGATCACCACGGGGCTGGCGGTGTTGGTGTGGCATTACCGGTTGATGACCGTCGATCTCGGGGTGTGGTGGCATGTCGCGCTGCTGTTCCTGCTGGTCGATTTCGCGTATTATTGGTACCATCGCTGTGCGCACCGGGTGCGCGTGATGTGGGGCTCGCATAGCGCGCATCATTCGCCGAATGAGATGACATTGTCCGGCGCGTACCGGCTGGCGTGGACGCCGGTCCTGTCGGGAAGCTGGCTGTTCTATCTGCCGCTGGTGTGGCTCGGCTTCGATCCCGCCTGGGTGTTTGGCGCGGTGAGCCTCAACCTGCTGTATCAGTTTTGGCTGCACACCACGTTCATTCCGCGGCTCGGCGTGCTGGAATGGGTGATCACCACGCCGTCGTCGCACCGCGTGCACCACGCCAGCAACCCCGAATATCTCGATCGCAACTACGGCGGCACGCTGATTGTCTGGGACCGGCTGTTCGGCACCTACGTGCCGGAGGACCCCACCGTGGCGATCCGCTATGGGCTGGTGCATCCGAACACATCGAGGAACCCCTTCGTCATCGTTTTTCGCGAGTTCCATTTTTTGCTGCGGGATCTGCTGGAGGCGCGCAGTTGGCGCGATCGGGTGCTGTATCTGTTTGCGCCGCCGGGCTGGCGACCGACGCCGCGGGACCGGTAGCGGGATTCGAAGTGCGTTCTTCTTGTAAAGAAGAAGGTTAGCACCCTGTTCGCCGGAGACGTCCAAAAGCGAAAAGGAAACAAGTGCTTTTTTTGAAGAGTAACTGAGTATTTTCGTTCACAATATGCGTGCCTCATCTAGCCGTTCGAGGAATTTTACCAACAACAACGCGTGAATAAAAAGTTTTTTTGGTTCTTTTTGTTCACAAAAAGAACACACTTCTCTTATTCGCTCGCGTCTTTGACTCCATACAAAAACGAACCGACGTGATCCGCGCATTCGGATTCTCAAGCAAACGGAGAATTGCGCCTGTTTTTCGAAAAGAGGGCGCTTCCTTCCGCGACCATCACGCCATTCCCAGCAGGGATTGAGTAGATTCCGGCCCTCGAAGGCCGATCGCCGCCGCTGATAGGGTTCGGGGGTCGGAAGCCGCAGACAGAGCCGCTTCCGCCAAAACTGGACGATGGAGTCGGGCCGGCCGTCTGGCGGGGTTCGCGACCTCCGGAGGAAGTATGGCCAATCCTGTTCCGATTTACCCGCCCTCGCCATGTCGGGCCGCTCTCGCGGCGATCCGGCATTCCGGCGGATCGCTGGAGCGCTGCTTCAGCGTTCGCATTCTGCGGCCCGACGCGACGACCGGCCTGAAGCGGGCGCAGGTCATTCTGTCGGACGGGACGATCTGGAAGACGCTGACCTATGGACCGGACGGCAACGGGGACACGGTTCCCTAGGCCAAGAAGCAATATTTCGAAATGCTCACGAGAGGTGCTCTTGCGACATGACTCAGCGAACAACGGCCATGACATCGGGCGCTGACTATAGCGCCGGAGGCGGCGAGCCGAGCGGCCGTCCACCGCACCGCACGATGGCGGCGACGGCAAATCCGGCCCCGTTGGCGGGCCAGGATGGGGCCGAAGCGGGGCCGGGGGAACGCACACCCTGGTTGTCGTTCATGGCGCGGCATTTGTTCGACGATGTCGATCCCGCGACGTTGGCCCGCGACGGTGAAGGCCCGCCGGTGGCGCCGGGGTAGGCGGGCAGCCGCGCCCATCCCTGGCGCGGCGGCTACGGGACGATCGAGATCGCACGATGCGGAACGGCCGGTTGGTCGCCGTTCCGCGCTGGCGCGCCTGACGCGCGCCGTCACAGCTGGAGAGACACATGGACAACAATGACGCAGCGCGCCGTGGGACCTGCCCGGTGATCCACGCGAGGCCGACCGCCGCGCGGCTGGGCACGCGCTCGAACCGGGATTGGTGGCCGAACCAGCTCAACCTGCGCATCCTGCATCAGGAGCCCCGCGATTCCAGCCCGATGGGCCCGGGGTTCGATTACCCGCAGGCATTTGGCGAACTCGACCTCGCGGCGGTGAAGCAGGACCTCTTCGCGCTGATGCGGGAGTCGCAGGATTGGTGGCCGGCCGATTACGGCCATTACGGCCCGCTCTTCATCCGCATGGCCTGGCACGCCGCCGGCACGTATCGCACCGCCGATGGCCGTGGCGGCGCCTCCCGCGGGGCGCAGCGGTTCGCGCCGTTGAACAGCTGGCCCGACAACGCCAACCTCGACAAGGCGCGGCGCATGCTGTGGCCGATCAAGCAGAAATACGGCCACCACCTCTCCTGGGGGGACCTGATCGTCTTCGCCGGGACCTGCGCCATCGAATCGATGGGTCTGAAGTCCTTCGGGTTCGGCGGCGGCCGGGTGGATATCTGGGAGCCCGAGGAGGACATCTACTGGGGTGCCGAGGACATCTGGCTCGGCGATACGCGCTATAGCGGCGACCGCGCGCTGGAGAACCCGCTCGCCGCCGTGCAGATGGGGCTCATCTACGTCAACCCCGAGGGGCCCAACGGCACGCCCGACCCGCTCGGCTCGGCCCGCGACATCCGCGAGACCTTCGCGCGCATGGCGATGAACGACGAGGAGACGGTGGCGCTGATCGCCGGTGGCCATACCTTCGGCAAGGGGCATGGCGCGGGCGCCGGCAGCCATCTCGGCCGCGAGCCGGAGGGGGCCGGGATCGAGCTGCAGGGGCTCGGCTGGCAAAGCAGCTTCGGCACCGGCATGGGCGATGATGCCATCACCAGCGGCATCGAGGGCGCATGGACCGCCACGCCGACCCGGTGGGACAACAGCTATTTCGAGACGCTGCTGAACCATGACTGGGAGCTCACCAAGAGCCCGTTCGGCGCCTGGCAATGGACCCCCGCCAACGGGGCGCTGGCCGGCACCGTGCCCGATGCGCAGGGGCCCACGCTGCGCCACGCGCCGATCATGACCACCGCGGACATGGCACTGAAGGCGGACCCGATCTATGCCCCGATCTCGCGGCACTTTCTCGCGCACCCCGAGCAGTTCGGCGAGGTCTTCGCGCAGGCCTGGTTCAAGCTGACCCACCGCGACATGGGCCCGCGCGCGCGCTACCTCGGCCCCTTCGTGCCGGCGGAGGCGCTGATCTGGCAGGACCCGATCCCGCCGGTGACGCATCCGCTGGTGGACGCGGCGGATATCGCGGTGCTGAAGGGGCAGATCCTCGCCGCCGGCCTGCCGCTGTCCCAGCTGATCGCCACCGCCTGGGGCTCCGCTTCGACCTATCGCGGGTCCGACCGCCGCGGGGGTGCCAACGGGGCGCGCATCCGGCTCGCCCCGCAGAAGGACTGGGAGGTCAACGAGCCGGCCCGTCTCGACGCCGTGCTTGCCCGGCTGGAGGCGATCCGCGGCGCGTTCGACGCCACGGCGGGAGGCGGCAAGCGGATTTCGCTTGCGGACCTGATCGTGCTCGGCGGCGGTGCCGCGATCGAGCGGGCGGCCTGGCACGTCGGGCATGAGGTGAGCGTGACGTTCGTCCCCGGGCGCGCGGATGCCTCGGCGGCGCAGACCGATGTGGCGTCCTTCGTGCTGCTCGAACCGGAGGCGGATGGGTTCCGCAACTATCGCAGGGCGCGCTACACCGTCGCGGCCGAGGAGCAGCTGATCGACAAGGCGCAGCTTCTCACCCTCACCGCGCCGGAGATGACCGTGTTGATCGGCGGGTTGCGCGTGCTTGGCGCCAATGCTGGCGGGTCGGCAAACGGCGTGTTCACGGGGCGCCCGGGGATGTTGACCAACGATTTCTTCGTCAGCCTGCTCGACATGCGCACCGCGTGGGCGCCGACGGCGACGGACCCGGAGATGTTCGAGGGCCGCGATCGGTCCTCCGGCGCGCTTCGCTGGACGGCGACCCGGGTGGATCTGGTGTTCGGCTCGAACGCCCAGCTCCGCGCGATCGCGGAAGTCTACGCCAGCGGCGATGGGCAGGCGAAGTTCCTGCGGGATTTCGTGGCGGCATGGACGAAGGTGATGGGTCTGGATCGCTGCGACCTTGCCTGATCGCGCCGAGGCCGCGCATGGGGCGCCGATCGACGGGGCAAGCCAGCAGCATACGTTCTTTCGCGCCTTCACGCGGCTTGCGGGCCAGTACTGGGTGGGGTCCGGGCGGTGGAAGCCGCTCGGACTGGCCGCCGTGCTGGTGGCGGTTATCATCGCCCAGGTCGCGATCGCCATACGGCTCAATGTCTGGAACGCCGATTTGTTCAACGCCCTCGAGCGGCACGCGACCGACCAGGCGATGGCGCAGATCGCCATCTTCGGCCTCATCGTGCTCGGTACGATGATCACGAACACCGCTCATCTCGCGATCCGCCGGGCGCTCTCCATGGACTGGCGGCGCTGGCTCACCGCCCGCGTGGTCGGCAACTGGATGGAAGACGCGCGGCATTATCAGGCCGGGCTGATCCCGGGCGACCATGCCAATCCCGACGGGCGGATCGCCGAGGACATCCGCATCGCCGTCGAGGGGGCGGTGGACCTCGCCAGCAGCCTGTTCTCCTGCGTGCTGCTGCTCATCACCTTCGTGGGCATCCTGTGGTCCCTGTCCGGCTGGGTATCGCTGGGCGGCGTGGCGGTGCCGGGGCATCTCGTGTTTCTCGCCTTTCTCTATGCCGGCACCGGCGCGGTGGTCGCATTCGTGCTGGGGCGGCCGCTGGTGCGGGCAACCAATGCCCGACAGACCAGGGAGGCCGATTACCGCTTCAGCCTGGTGCGGGCCCGCGAGAGTGCCGAGCCGATCGCCCTGGCGCGCGGCGAGGCGGCCGAACGCGCCCGCCTCGCCGACGCGTTCGAGCACATCGCGCCGGCCTGGCGCCAGCAATCGACCGGTCTGGCCCGGTTGACCGCGTTCTCATCGGGGTACGGGACGCTCGCGCTTGTCTTCCCCGTGCTGGTCGGGACGTCGCGCTTCCTCAGCGGGGCGCTGTCGCTCGGCGGGCTGATGCAGTCGGCTCAGGCGTTTCAGCAGGTGACCTCGGCGCTGTCCTGGCCGGTCGACAATCTGCCGCGGCTGGCGGAATGGCGCGCCTCGGTGGAGCGCGTGCTGGCGCTGGAGGATGCGGTGCGCATCGTCACGCTCGAGGCGGCGCGCAATGGCGTGACGGCGATCAACCTCAATCGCGCCGAGGTGACACGGCTCGGCGTGGAGGATCTCTGGATTGCCGACCCCGACGGCACGGCGATGTTGTCGTCCCTCACCTTGCGGGTGATGCAGGGCGAGCGCGTGCTGGTGGACGGTGACCCCGAGGCGGCGGCGGCGCTGTTCCGCGTGGTCGCCGGCATCTGGCCCTGGGGGCGCGGCAGCGTCGAGCTGCCCGCCGACGCGGACATGATCGCCGTGGGCTCTCGCCCCTTCCTGCCCGAAGGCAGCCTGCGCCGGTCGCTCGGCTTCCCCGAGCCACCCGATCGCCACGCCGATCCGGACCTCGCCGAGGCGCTCGGGCGGGTCGGCCTCGAGCATCTGGTGGAGCGGCTGGACGATCCGACGGACTGGGTGCAGGCGTTGAGCGGCGGCGCCTTGCAGCGCCTGTCCTTCGCCCGGCTGTTGTTGTTCCGCCCGAAATGGATCGTGCTGGGCAATGCCACCGATGCGCTCGACGCGGATTCGGCCGACAGGATGCTCGGCATGCTGGCCGAGGCGCTTCCCGATACGGCGATCGTCATGATCGGTCGTCACCCCGGCTCGGCCGAGACGTTCAACCGCCGGATGACCCTGCAGCGGGCCGTGGGCGGGGAGGTGCTGCTGACCGAGATCTACGCGCGCCGGCGAGCTGCGGGCCAGGCGGCCCGGCAGCGGTTGCGGGTGGTGGATTGGCTGCGGAAGGGATTTCCGAGGGTGTAGCAAACGACGGAAGGGGAGGAAGGGTGTTCTTTTTGTGAACAAAAAGAACCAAAAAAACTTCCCGTTCCATCCATGCCGTTGGCGTACACCCCGC
>CAIYPH010000518.1 GCA_903928045.1 uncultured Rhodospirillales bacterium | reverse complement strand
GGATGCTGAGCCCGGTGGAACATCATCTGCCGCTGTTCGCCTATCCGCGGCTGGCGAAGTATCGCGGGAAGGGCGAGCTGAACGATCCGGAGAACTGGCGCTGCACTTCGGGCTGAGTGGGGTTTTAGGGGGAAGGTAGGGTGTTCTTTTTGTGAACAAAAAGAACCAAAAAAACTTTTTGATCCATCCATGCCGTTGGCGTACACCCCGCGAATAGGTGGGAGCAGCACACACCAAACGGTTAGAAGTTTTTTGCTTCTTTTTTTCAAAAAAGAAGCGCTTGCTTGCCTTCCTGCACCGGGCCTCAGGCGAAGTTCTCCGGCGTCAGGCCAGTAACACCCTGAAAAGTCAGCACGGTGCCGTCCGACAGGGTGAGCACTTCGCTGCCGTTGAGGGTGGTGGCGTGGGCGAGCGCGTGGATGTTTTCGCCCGAGGGGAAGCCGGTGAGGTGGATCGCCTGGGGCTGGGCGAGGTAGAAGTTTTCGATGAGGTCCTGGTTGGCGTTGCCGGCGGTGAAATAGTATTGGGTGCCGCCGCCTTGGCCGATCAGGGTATCGGCGCCGCTGCCGGCGACCAGCGAGGTGAGCTCAATTCCGGCGATCAGGACGTCCGGGCCGGTGCCGGCGGTGAGGCCGGCCAGGCCGTTGAAAGCGGCGGCGTTGATGGTCTCCGCGCCAGTGCCCGCCATGGCGAAGGTCGTTGGCTCGATGTATCCGTAACCCGGCGTATAAAAGGTCGGCGCCAAATTGGTGAGGGTAATGACATCGCCGTTGCCGCCGCCCGTCACGGTGCAGGCGCCGCCGACGGTGATGGCGTTGTTGCCGCCGGGGCTGCCGGTGATGAGGGCGTTGACGGCGAGCGGGATGGTCAGGTGGCCGGACTGGCCGATGATGGTGTCCGCGCCCCAGGCCGAAAGGGAGTAGCTGCCCTGGCCGGTTCCACCGTCGCCGCCGCGATAGGTGGTGTTGCCGTTGGCGTAGAGCAGCAGGGCGCTGCCCTGCCCGCCGCTGTTGACGGTGGCATTCCCGGCGGGGTTGGTGACAAGCAGGGCGGCGGTGGGGTTGGTGAAGACGAGATTGCCGGTGCCGGCCGACATCAGGGCCGCGCCGGTGACGACTTCGGGGCCGCTGCCGCCGATGATGGTGCCGTAGGCGCGGTAGCCGGCGGAATAGATCAGGCGGCCGGCGCCGCCGAACACCTCCGCATAGCCGCTCACCGTGGTGTTGCCGGCGCCGGCAATCACGGTCGGGGTGACGGAGGTGGAGTTGCCGCCCTGCACGCTCAGAGAGGCGGCGCCGCCAAAGATCGCCGCGCTACCAGAAACGCTCACGGTATCGGCGGCGCTGCCGGCCACGATGGTGTCGGCGCCGGCCGAACTCACGCTTTCCGGCTGGCTGCCGAGCCAGATCTGCGAGGCGCCGCCTGCGGTTGAAATACTGTCGGCGCCGCTGGCGCTGATGATGGTGCTGTTGCCCATGCCGCCGTTGAACACGGTACCGCCGGTGCCGAGCCAGGCCATGACGTTGGCGGGGACGATGCCTTTGGTGGCATCGATGGTGGCGGCGCCGGCGGCGCCGATGATGGTGTCGTCGCCCTCGGCGATGACGCTGGCGGCGGCGGCGCCGAGCCAGATGGCGTTGTGGCCGCGCCCGGCGGAGATGGTGTCGATGCCGCCGGTGGCCACCACCGTGTCATTCCCCGCGCCAAGGTCGACATACTGGCTGCCGGCGCCGGGCTCGATGAAAATCGCATTGTTGCCGCCACCGGCGATCACCGAGCCGCGCCCCGTGCCGGCCAGGAAGATCAGCCCGCCCGTGCCCGCCAGCACCAATTGCCCGTCCGCCCCGCCGCCGATGACACTCGCGCTGCCCACCGCATTGTCGATCAGCGCGGTCGTCGTATCCGGCAGCAGCACCGCGGCCCCGGTGGTCATGATCGCCTCGATGGTTCCGGCGGGATAGGCCGGCACGATCGGCCCGTTCACCAGGAACGGCGTCGCCACCCCCGCGATGATGCCGGCGTTGAGCGGATCGGCGATGGCAGTCTGCACGGTGTCATTGCGCAGGCTGTCATCGAACGCCATGCCGAAATACCCGCCACCGGCGCCCCACACGGTCACGGCGTGGCGCGGTTCGAAGACGGTGCCGGCATCGATCATCATGCCGCCCTGGCCGTCGCCGATGATCGGCGTCAGTGCGTTGACCGCCCAGTTGGCTTCGAGCGCCGGGCCGTTGGGGCCCGCGGTGAGGGCGAACAAGCCGCTGGCGGGGTCTTGGGTGCCGGATGTCAGGGTTGTCTGGATGGCGGGCAGGTCAATGCGGAAATAGCTGGTTGCCGCATTGCCGCTGTAGAAACCCTGCGGCGTCGCGGTGATGCGGTTGATCGGCAACAGCGTGCCGTCGATCTGCAGAACCTGATCCGAGCCGACCCCGCCGGACGCGATGATGGCGCCGGAGCCGGCGGCGCCCTGGGCGGCGAGTTCGAGGGTGCCGGAGGAGAAGGCGATGCCGCCGGTGAAGATGTTGTTGCCGGCGAGCACGACGCGGCCGGGGCCGCTGACGGCGAGGCCGCCGGGGCCGGCGATGACATGGCCCTGGTTGGCGATGGTCACGCTGGCGCCGATGCCGGGGATGGCGACGGCGAGGGTGCCGGCGATGGTGAAACTCGCGGTCAATGTGATGGTGTAGGCGGCGGGCCGGGCGCCGAGCGGCGCTGCCTCGGCCAGGATCGTGGCCAGGGCGGCGGCGAGATCGGACTGGTTGGCGGCGGTGAAATTGGTGCCGCTCACGGGGGGGCTCCTGGGGCAGAGGTCAGTTTAGCTGGGGAAGGAAGGATGTTCTTTTTGTCAACAAAAAGAACCAAAAAACTTTTTGGTCCATCCATGCCGTTGGCGTACACCCCTCGGATAGGTGGGAGCGGTACCCACCAAACCGTCAGAAGTTTTTTGCTTCTTTTTTTCAAAAAAGAAGCGCTTCCTTCCTACTTACGGCAATTCCAGCACGTTCTTGGCAATCACATTGCGCTGGATTTCGTTGGAACCGCCGTAGATGGAGGCCGGGCGGGATTGGATGAACTGGCCGGCGGGGTTGAGGTCGCGGTTGCCGCCGATGGTGCCGAAGAGGGCGGATTCCTCGCCGGCGACGTCCAGCATCGCCTCGGTGATGCGCTGGTAGAGCTCGGTCTGGTTGATTTTCAGCATCGAGACGTCCTGGCCGAGAGGTTCGCCGCGGCGGACGCGGTCGGCGAAGACCTGGTAGAGGGTGTTGTGGTCGGCGAGATCCATGCGCAGGCGGGTGTAGCGCTCGGCGAACATGGGGTCTTCCATGGCGCCGGCGTGTTCGGCGAGGATTTTCAGGCGCTTGAGGGCGTAGGAGGACTGGCGGGGCGAGCCGATGCCGATGCGCTCGAAGCCCAGGAGGGTTTTCGCCATGGTCCAGCCCTGATCGATGTTGCCGACCAGGTTGTGGCGGGGGACGCGGACGTTGTCGAAGAAGGTTTCGCAGAACTCGTCGCCCATATCGAGGTTGCGGATGGGGCGGACGGTGATGCCGGGGCTGTCCATTTCGACGAGGAGGAAGGAGATGCCCTCCTGCTTCTTGGCGGTTTTGTTGGTGCGGACGAGGAGGAAGATCCAGTTGGCGTCCATCGCCAGGGAGGTCCAGATTTTCTGGCCGTTGACCACCCAGTGGTCGCCATCGAGCACCGCCTCGGTGCGGAGGTTCGCGAGGTCGGACCCGGCGTTGGGCTCGGAGTAGCCCTGGCACCAGATGTGCTCGCCGGTGATGATTTTCGGCAGGAAATGGGCCTTCTGCTCCTCGGTGCCGTAGCGGATGAGGAGCGGGCCGAGCATGGAGACGCCCATGTCGTTGTTGCGGGCGCAGCCGTGGCGCTGGAATTCCTCGATCATGATGAGCTGGCGGGCGGCGGGGAGGCCCATGCCGCCATACTGGCGCGGCCAGCCGGGGGCGAGCCAGCCGCGGCGGGAGAGCATGTGGTACCAGACCTTGGTTTCGCTGAAATGCAGCCGGCTCGGCGGGTTGCGCAGGTCGGGCGGGTAGTTGGCCTCGACCCAGCTGCGCACATGCATGCGGAAGGCGTGATCGTCCAGCGCGTCGATCTCGGCGAGTGTCAGGTCCTTGGCAGCGCTCATGGTGTCGCCCTCCCGTTGGTTTGCATCAGGCACGTCATTCTGGCGCAGGCGGCGCGGTATTCCCGCTCCAGCCGGTCAATACATTCGGCCACCGGGAGCACCGAATCAATCCCGCCGACGCCTTGGCCGGCGCCCCAGATATCGCGCCAGGCTTTCGGCTTCTCGCGCTTGTGGCCGGCGACGTAGGTGCGGCCTGGCTCGGGGGCGGGCAGGTTGGCGGGATCGAGCCCGGCGGCGGCGATGCTGCGGCTGAGGTAGTTGCCGTGCACGCCGGAGAACAGGTTGGTGTAGGTGACCTCGCGGGCGCCTGACTCGACGATCATCTGCTTGTAGGGCGCCACCGCGTTGGCCTCGGTGGTGGCGATGAAGCGGGTGCCCATGTAGACGAGATCGGCCCCCATCGCCTGGGCGGCGAGGATATGCTCGCCGGTGGAAATCGCGCCGGCCAGCACGATGGTGCCGGAATAGATGCGGCGGACTTCGGCGAGCAGGGCGAAGGGGGAGAGCGCGCCGCCATGGCCGCCGGCGCCGGCGCAGACGAGGATCAGGCCGTCCACCCCCTGCTCGATCGCCTTCTCGGCGTGGCGGAGGGAGATCACGTCATGGAACACGAGGCCGCCATAGGTGTGGGCGGCCTTCACCACGTCGCCCGGCTTTTGCAGGCTGGTGAGCAGGAGCGGCACCTTGTGGCGCACGCAGGTCTCGAGATCGCCCTCCAGCCGGTCATTGGAGGCATGGGCGACGAGGTTGACCGCGTAGGGCGCCCCGGTGCCGGCGAGCCCGGCTTCGATCGCCGTCAGCCAGTCATCGAAGGTCTCCTGCGGGCGAGCGTTCAGCGCGGGGAAGGAGCCGCAAATGCCGGCGCGGCTCTCGGCGATGACCAACTCCTGCCCGGAAACGATGAACATCGGCGCGGCGATCACCGGCAGCCGCGATCCGCTGAGCGCGTGGGGCACCGGCATGGGACGTATTCCTCTGTGTTGTTGGGCGAACGGTGCCGGGCGGGGTGGGTTGCGTCAACCGGGGGGTTCCATGCCGGCGCGCGGGCGGGCATCCTCGCCGCAAACAGGGAGCAACGACATGACGGTCAACCTCACGATATCAGGCGCCATCGCCACCATCACGCTCAACCGGCCGGAAAAGAAGAACGCGTTGACGGTGGAGATGCGGGAGGGGCTGATCGCGCATCTGCAGGCCGTGCGGTTCGATGACCAAGTGCGGGCGATCGTGTTGACCGGGGCGGGGGAGGCGTTCTGCACCGGTGCGGATGTCGACCGCATGGGCGGCGCGGATCTGCGGGCGGCGCGGCAGCGGCTGCAGCGACTGAGCCACACCTATATGCGGCTGCTGCACGCCATCGAGAAGCCGGTGATCGCCGCGGTGCGCGGCCATGCGGTTGGCATCGGCTGGTCGCTGGTGCTGGGGTGTGACCTGGTGGTGGCATCGGAGACCGCCATTTTCTCTCAGGTGTTCAAGCGCATCGGCCTGGGGCCGGATGGCGGGGCGATCTGGTATCTCACGCGGCGCCTGGGGATGAACCGGGCGAAGGAGCTGGTTTTCACCGCGCGCATGGTGAAGGCGGCGGAGGCGCTGAGCCTGGGGCTGGTCAATCACGTGGTGCCGGATGACGAGCTGATGGCACGCACCATGGAACTGGCCGAGGAAATGGCGGAGGGGCCGACCTTCACGCTCGGGCTCGCCAAGAAGCTGTTCCACATGGCCACCTCCGTCAGCCTCGAGGATTTCCTCGACATGGAGGCGATGGTGCAGCCGCAACTGAACCAGACGGTCGATCACAAGGAGGGGGTGGCGGCGTTCCGTGAGAAGCGGAAGCCGAAGTTTGTGGGGAGGTAGAAGGAAGCGGCTTGTTTTGGAAAAGGAGCCGCTGCCCTGCTTGTTCACCCAAGCGCCCTGGCGATCACAACCTCCGCAATGGTGTCCGGCGCCGGGCCGATATCCACCACGATGGGCCGCTCTTCGGCCGTGGGTTCGCGCAGCGTGGCGAACTGGCTGTCGAGCAGGGCGGTCGGCATGAAATGCCCCTTGCGCGCCGCCATCCGCCCGGCGATCAGCGCCTTGTCGCCGCGCAGATAGACGAGGCGGACATCGGGGCGATCGCCGATCAGGATCTCGCGGTATTCCGGCTTCAGCGCCGAGCAGGTGACCACGCCCGATTTCCCGGCCGCACGCCAGCCGTCGATCACGGCGGCGATGCTGCGCAGCCAGGGCCAGCGGTCCTCATCGGTCAGCGGCGTGCCGCCGGCCATTTTGGCGACATTCTCCGCCGGGTGCAGCGCGTCACCCTCCTGGAATTCCCAGCCCATCCGCGCCGCCACGGCCTGGCCGATGGTGGTCTTGCCGCAGCCGGCCACGCCCATGACGACCAGCACCGTCATTTCTTGGGCACTTCCACATGGCCCCCGAAGCCCAGCCGCATGGCGGAGAGCACTTTCTCGGCAAACGTATGGTCCTGGCGCGAGCGGAAGCGGGTGAACAGCGAGGCGGCCAGCACGTCCGCCGGCACTGCCTCCTCGATCGCCGCCTCGATGGTCCAGCGGCCCTCGCCGGAATCCTCGACCACGCCGGAAAACGACTCCAGCTTCTCGTCCTTCGCCAGCGCCTCGGCCGTGAGGTCGAGCAGCCAGGAGGTGACCACCGAGCCGCGGCGCCACACCTCGGCGATGTCGGCGACGTCGAGATCGAAGCGCTCGGCTTCCGGCAGGCGCGGCGAATTCTTGCTGCGCAGGATGTCGAAGCCCTCAGCCATGGCCTGCATCATCCCGTACTCGATGCCGTTGTGGATCATCTTCACGAAATGCCCGGCGCCCGAGGGCCCGGCATGGAGATAGCCCTGCTCGACATTGGGCGCCCGCCCCTCGCGATAGCGGGAGGCGGGAATGTCGCCCCTCCCCGGCGCCAGGGCGGCGAAAATCGGGTCAAGGAACTCGAAAGCTGCCTTCTCGCCGCCGATCATCAGGCAGTAGCCGCGCTCAAGCCCCCACACGCCGCCGGAGGTGCCGACATCCATGTAGCGGATGCCCTGCGCCGCGAGCTCACGAGCGCGGCGCACGTCGTCCTTGTAGTTGGAATTGCCGCCGTCGATCAGGATGTCATCCGCGCTCATCAGCCCGGCGACGGTGTTGACCGTCTCCTCGGTGATCTTGCCCGCCGGCAGCATCACCCAGGCGGCGCGCGGCCGCTGGTCGAGCTTTTCCACCAGGTCGGCCAGCGAGGTGGCGGGCGTCGCCCCCTCGGCGGCGATTGTGGCGACGGCCTTGGGGTCCGCGTCATAGACGACGCAGCTGTGGCCGGCGCGCATCAGGCGGCGGACGATGTTGCCGCCCATGCGGCCAAGGCCGATCATTCCGAGTTGCATGTGATAACCCCCTTAAACGAAAGCGATATTAAGGAAGGAAGGGCTTCTTTTTGGAAAAAGAAGCAAAAACTTTTTATCCGTTTGCTTCGCGCTTGCCTGGGAGAGGGCGAAGCAAACGGATAAAAGTTTTTTGGTTCTTTTTTTCAAAAAAGAACCCCTTACTTCGCGAGACACGACAGACCACCATCCACCGGCAAGCAAACGCCATTGATGTAAGCGGCGTCATCTGAGGCAAGGAAAACTGCGGCTTTTGCCACATCCCAGGCGGTGCCCATCTTCCCGGTAGGGGACATGGCATCGCGGGCAGCGATCATCTTCTCCCGGTCGTCGTATTGGCCGACGACCTGCGCATGAACCATCGGCGTGTCCATCAGCCCGGGCATGATGACGTTGGCGCGGATGCCGTCCTTGGCGTGCTGCACGGCGATGGCGCGGGTGAAGTGGTTCAGGCCGGCCTTGGAGGCGTAGTAGGAGTAGAACGGGTAGGCCATCACCACCCCGCCGGCGACCGAGGAGATGTTGACGATCGCGCCCCGCTTCTGCCGCTGCATGATGGGGATCACCTGGCGGCAGGTGAGGAAGACACCAGTGAGGTTGATGTCCATCACCTTCTTCCAACGCTCCTCGGAGATCGAGGCGATATCCCCCATGTCGGTGATCCCGACGTTGTTGTGCAGGATATCGATGGCGCCGAAGCGGGTATGGGTTTCCTCGACGATCGCGGCGACGTCGGTGGAGTTGGTGATGTCGCCGGCCAGTGCCGTGGCCTGGAAGCCTTCGCCCTGGATGATCGCGGCGGTTTCCTCGGCGGCGGCGCGGTTGAGATCGACGGCGACCACCCGGGCGCCCTCACGGGCATACATCACCGCAGTCGCCTTGCCGTTGCCCCAGCCGGGGCCGGAGGAGCCTGCGCCGAAAACCAGCGCGACTTTGCCTGCGAGCTTCATGCCACCCGATCTCCCTTCTTCACCTGCACGGCGCGATTATCGGCCGCCGGCAGCATTTTCGCCGGGTCCCGCGTGACGACGAGGTCGATCAGCGTCGGTCCCTCGCTGGCGAGCCCGGTGGCGATGGCGGCGGCGAGCATCGCGGGGTCCTCGACGCGGATGCCGCGGCAGCCCATGGCCTCGGCGATACGGGCGTAGTTGGTCTCCGCGAGATCGGAGGCGTGGTAGGCGCCGGCGCCGTACATCAGGTGCTGCAGCGCCTTTACGTAGCCGGAGGCGGCGTTGTTGACGATGACGATGGTGAAGCTGAGGTTGAGGCGGCGCGCGGTTTCCAGCTCGCCCAGCATCATGTTGAACCCGCCATCGCCGGTCAGGCTAACCACCTTGCGGCCCTCGGCGGCGAGGGTCGCGCCCATCGCGCCGGGCAGGCCGTAGCCGATAGAGGCGAAGCCGCGATCGGGCACGAAAGTGCGGCCGGGCGCTTTGGTATCGAACAGCAGCCCGCCCCAATGGGCCGCGAAGCCGCCATCGGCGACCAGGATGGCATCGGCCGGCATCGCCTGGTTCAGCTCACCCATCAGCCGGCCCATGCTGACGGGCACCTCGTCTGAGGTGAGGCGCGGCGCCACGGCCACCCGCCACTCCGCCATTTTCGCCGCCACGCTGTCGGCGTAGCCCTGCTGGCGGGTGCGGATTTCGGCGGCCTCGGGTTCGAGCATGTGATGGAGCTCGACGATGGTTTCCCGCGCATCGCCCCACAGGCACAGCTCGGGCTCGGCGGTGCGGCCGAATTCCTCGGCGACGTTGTCGATATGGATGATCCGCTTGCCCGGCGGCGGCACGGTGAAGCGCTTGGTGGCGATTTCGCCGAGCTTGCAGCCGAGCACAACGATGAGGTCGCTTTCGGCGATCAGCGCATTGGCAATGCGGTCATAGCGGCCGAACAGCCCGGCGCTGAGCGGATCGATGCAGGGGATGGCGCCCTTGCCGGTCATGGTATGGGCGACCGGCAGGTTGATGGCGCGGGCGAACTCGGTGAGGTCTTCCGCCGCACCCGAGATATGCACGCCGCCGCCGGCGAGCAGGTTGGGGGCGCGCGCGGCCGCGATCATCTCGGCGGCGGCCGAGAGCGAGGCGGTATCGGGCACGCAGCGCAGGCTGGGCGCGGCCTCGCAGGCGGGGTCACCGCGGAACATCGCGGGGTCGAACCCGTGGGTGGCGTGGCAGATATCCTCGGGCACATCCACCACCACCGGGCCGGGACGGCCGGAGGTGGCGACGCGGAAGGCGCGGCGCATCAGCTCGGGGATGCGGGTGATGCTCTCGATGCGGATCACCTCCTTGCAGGCGGGGCGCAGGATGTCGATCTGCTTGCTCTCCTGGGTCATGTTCTTCCAGGAGTGCTCGCGATGGGAATCGCCGACGATCACCACCAGCGGCGAGCCGGCGTTGAGCGCCTCGACCAGGCCGGTGACCAGGTTGGTCGCCCCCGGCCCCAGCGTCGCGTCGCATAGGCCGACGCGGCCGGAGACCTTGGCGTAGGCATCGGCGATGAAGATCGCGGCGCGCTCGTCGTTGATGAGGTGATGCGCGAGGCCGAGGCGGCGGGCGGCATCGTAGAAGGGCAGCAGCTGGAAGCCGCCCATGCCGAACATGGCGCCGCCATTGAAGGCCTGGATCATCCGCACCAGCGCTTCACCGCCAGTCATCTCATTGTTCATCTTAGCGTCCTACCATCTCGCGCACCGCGGCAACCGTCGCCGCCTCCGTCACCCGTACCGCATCCTCGACCGTCGGCGCATAGCCGATAGGGGCGCGCGGGGCGCCGAGGCGGCGCACCTTGGCGCCCAGCCATTCCGCCGTCACCGCCGCGATCTCGGCGCCGAAGCCACCAACCTGCACCGCCTCATGCGCGATCAGCAGCCGCCCGGTGCGCGACACGCTGGCGAGCACCGTCTCCTGGTCCCAGGGCCACAGCGTGCGCAAGTCGATCACCTCGGCCTCGATGCGATGCTGGGCCAGCGTCTCGGCGGCGCGGGCGCAGACATGCACCTGGGCGGACCAGGAGACGATCGTCACATCGCGCCCCTCGCGCAGGGTGCGCGCCACGCCGAAGGGCACCAGATGCTCACCGTCGGGCACCTCGTCCTCGAGCGGCCAGAGGTTCTTGTGCTCCATGTAGACGACGGGGTCATCGCAGCGGATGGCGGATTTCAGCATCCCCTTGTTGTCCGCGGGGGTCGCGGGGCAGGCGACGACGAGGCCGGGGATATGGGCGTACCAGCTTTCCAGCGACTGCGAATGCTGCGCCGCCGAGGAGCGCCACATGCCGATCGGCTCGCGCACCACCATCGGCACGCGGGTCTGGCCGCCGAACATGAAGCGGGCCTTGGCGGCCTGGTTCACCAGTTCGTCCACCGCGCAGAGGGCGAAATCGGAGAAGCGCATCTCCACCACCGGGCGCGTGCCCATCATCGCAGCACCCACGGAGGCGCCGAGGATGGCGGCCTCGCTGATCGGCGCGTCGGAAATGCGGGCGGGCCCGAACTCCTCGACGAGGCCGCGGTACTGGCCGAACACGCCGCCACGACCGAGATCCTCGCCGATGGCCCAGACCAGGGGATCGCGCCGCATCTCCTCGGCGAGGGCCTGGCGGGCGGCTTCCATGTAGCTGATGCGGGCCATCAGAAGGCTCCCAATGCGGGGGAGCCGACATCCTGCACATCCAGGAAGGCGGCTTCGGGTCCGGGGAAGGGGGCCGCGATGGCGGCGTCGTAGGCGGCGTTCATCTCCGCCTCGGCGCCTTCGCGGTCCGCTTCGATCTCGGCCTCTGCCACGCCGGCGGCGCGGAGAAGTTCGGCGGCGCGCAGGATCGGCTCTTCGCGTCTCCGTGCGGCCACCTCGTCGGCGGGGCGATAGGGCGCGGTGTCGACGCCGGTATGGCCGGTGAGGCGATAGGTTTTGGCGTGCAGGAAACGGGGGCCGCCGCCGGCGCGAATGGCGGCGATCATCGCCTGGGCGGTATCCTCCACCGCCAGCACGTCATTGCCGTCCACTTCCTCGGCGGGCAGGCCGATCGCCCGGGCGCGCACCGCGGGGCCGCCGCCGGCGGTCATGCTGGCGGTGCGGGTGGTCGCCGCGAAGCCGTTATCCTCGCAGACGAACAGCACGGGCAGGCCGAACACCGCGGCCCAGTTCAGCCCCTCCAGGAACGGCCCGCGATTGATCGCGCCGTCACCGAAGATGCAGCACACCACCTTGTCCTCGCCCTTGAGCTTGATGGCATGGGCGGCACCGGCGGCGATGACGATATTGGCGCCCACCACCCCGTTGGCGCCGAGCATGCCGACCTCGAAATCCGCGATATGCATCGAGCCGCCCTTGCCGCCGCAATTCCCGCCGACGCGGCCGAACAACTCGCGCAGCATGGCCTCGCTGGAGGCGCCCTTGGCGAGCGTGTGGCCGTGGCCGCGATGGGTGGAGAGCAGGATGTCATCGCGCCGCAGCGCCCCCACCACGCCAGCGGCCACCGCCTCCTGGCCGATCGAGGGATGGATGGCGCCGAGCACCACCTTGTCGCCGAGCCCGCGCAGGGCGGCTTCCTCCAGCGCCCGGATGCGCCACATCGTCAGGTGATGGGCGCGCAGGCGGGCAATGTCGATATTGCGGCGTGGCGTTTCGGGCATGGACGGCTCTCCTGTGGGGTTGCTAGCACGGGGTTCGAAACAGCGTCCATGCGGAGGGACCATGCGCGCGCGGATTACGGTTGCGCCGACCATCACCAAGCTGCCGGAGGGAGTGGCGGGCACGGTGCTGATCACCGGCTCGCATGGCGGCGCCTATCCCGCCTCGCTCGCCGCCAAGGCGCGGGTGCGGGCGCTGATTTTTCACGATGCCGGGATCGGGCGCGAGGATGCGGGGGTGGCGGCGCTCGGCCTGGCGGTTCCGGCCGTAGCGATTTCGCATTTGAGCGCGCGGGTGGGCGATACCGCGGATATGCAGGCGCGCGGCCGGGTCAGCCGGGCCAATGCGGCGGCGGCGGCGCTCGGTGTGGTGGCCGGGATGGGCTGCGCCGAGGCGGCGGAACGTCTGCGCGCGGCGGAGTGGATCGAGACGGCGGCGCCTGACGTGGCCGAGGGTCGCTCGGTGCTGCGGCCCGAGGGGGCGCTCCGTCCGCTGGTGCTGATCGACTCGGCGGCGATGGTGGAGGCGGAGGCCGATCGCGGCGCCGTCATCGTCACAGGTTCCCATGGCGGGCTGGTGGGGGGCGACCCAAAAATGGCGCTGCGGGCGGATGGCTTCGCCGCCGCCTACCATGACGCGGGGATCGGCATCGAGGACGCGGGGCTCGGCCGTCTCGCCCCGCTGGAGGCGCGCGGGATCGCCGCCATCACGGTCGCCGCCGCTTCGGCGCGGATCGGCGATGCGCGCTCCATTTTCGAGGATGGCGTGATCTCGGCGGCCAATCCCACCGCTTTGCGTCTTGGCGCCGTGGTCGGTGCGGCGGCACGGGAGGTGCTGCTGGCCTGGACGCGGTTGGCGGGCTAGGGTCTGGAATCCTGTCCGTTCAAGCAAACCTGCTCCGAGGTGACATCATGCCGAAGGGATACATTTACGCCGAGCTAGACATCACTGACCCGGTGCTGTTCCGAACCTACGCGGAAATGGCTCCCGGAACCGTCGCCGCCTATGGGGGGCGTTACCTTATCGGGGGCGGTGACCCGAAGCAGCTGCTTGAGGGTGACGGGCCGATGCCGCGCTCTGCCGTGCTGGAGTTCGACAGTCCGGAGATGGCGTTGGAGTGGTACAATTCGCCGGAATATCGGCCAGCCCGTGAAATTCGCCAGCGCGCCTGCCGCACCAAGGTGCATTTGCTGACTGGGCGGCCCGAAGCATGATGGGACTGACCAATTTTATTTGATTTTGGGAGGCAATCGCCATGGATGCCAAAGAAGTTGCCGCCATCAAGGACTGGCACGCCCATGTCTACTTCACGCCGGAGACGCGCGGCACCGCCGAGCGGCTGCGCGAGCAGCTTGCCGAGCGCTTCCCCGACGCCGTGCTGGGCCGCTGGCATGACCGCAATGTCGGCCCGCATACCCGCTCGATGTATCAGGTGCTGTTCCCGGTCGGGCTCTACCCTGACCTGGTGCCCTTCATCGCGCTGAACCGCGCCGGGCTCGCGGTGCTGATCCACCCCAATACCGGGCGGGACCGCGACGACCATTCGCTGCACGCGATGTGGATGGGCGAAATTCTGCCGGTCGATCTCAGCGTGCTCAAGGAAGAGGGCGAGTAGGATGGCCGAAATCGAATGGCGCAAGCTGCGCGCTGAACAATTGCGCGAGGCGGCACGGCAGGACGCCATGGTGATCCTGCCGCTCGGCGCCATCGAGCAGCATGGGCCGCATCTGCCGGTGGAGGTGGATAGCCAGTTGGGCGAGCAGGTGGCGCTGCGCACGGCGCGGCTGCTCGATGCGCGGGGCCAGAAGGTGCTGGTGCTGCCCATGCTGTGGGCCGGTGTGTCCGAGCATCACATGAGTTTCGGCGGCACCATCACGCTCGATCTGCCGACCTATGCGGCGGTGATCGAGGGG
>CAIYPH010000517.1 GCA_903928045.1 uncultured Rhodospirillales bacterium | reverse complement strand
GTGTCTCGCAAACCTACGGAATCACAACCAACTGAAATCACTCAACCTCTTTTCCGGTCAGGCTCTAAGACCGCCTCAACACGTCCCCCGCGAGGAAACGACCCGATGATGACTCCTGCCGCTTCATTGCGCGGAACCGGCGTGCGCGCCGGCCTCAAGGTTCATGCCAATCTCACCGCGGCCACGCTGACCGCCCATGCCGTCCGCCGCAACGAGGGCGAATTATCGGCCGACGGCGCCCTGATGGTGCGCACCGGCGTCCATACCGGCCGCTCCGCGCAGGACAAATTCGTCGTCGACGAGCCCGGCGTCACGGCCGAAGTCTGGTGGGGCAAGGTCAACAAGAAACTCGCCCCGGAGAAATTCGCCACCCTCACCGCCCGCGTGCAGGCCTATCTCCAGGGCCAGGAACTCTACACCCAGGACCTCTACGCCGGCGCCGACCCCGCGCATCGCATCCGCGTCCGCCTGGTCACCACCCAGGCCTGGTCGGCCCAGTTCGCCCGCAACATGTTCATCCGCCCCGATGAAGCCGAATTGGCGGGCTTCGAGCCCGACTACGTCATCCTCCACGCCCCCCACTTCCACGCCGATCCCGCGATCGACGGCGTGCGCACCAACACCGTGGTGGCCCTCTCCTTCGAACAGCGCCGCATCGTCATCGCCGGCACCGAATATGCCGGCGAAATCAAGAAATCGATCTTCACCGTGATGAACTGGCTGCTCCCGGCCAAGGCGGTGCTGCCGATGCATTGCAGCGCCAATGTCGGCCGCGAGGGCGACGTCGCCCTGTTCTTCGGCCTCTCCGGCACCGGCAAAACCACCCTCTCCTCCGAGCCCGCCCGCCCGCTGATCGGCGATGACGAGCACGGCTGGGGCGCCGGCGGCGTCTTCAACTTCGAAGGCGGCTGCTACGCCAAGGTGATCAACCTCAGCGCCGAGGCCGAGCCCGAGATCTGGGCCGCCTCGCACCGCTTCGGCACCGTGCTGGAAAACGTGGTGGCCGACCGCCATGGACGGCTCGATCTCAACGACGGCAGCCTCACCGAAAACACCCGCAGCTGCTACCCCGTTGATTTCATCCCCAATTGCGTGCGCGAGGGCCGCGGCGGGCAGCCCCGCAACGTGGTCATGCTGGCCGCCGATGCCTTCGGTGTGATGCCGCCGATCGCCAAGCTCTCCCCGGCGCAGGCGATGTATCACTTCCTCTCCGGCTACACCGCCATCGTCGCCGGCACCGAAAAAGGCGCCGGCAGCGAGCCGCAGGCGACCTTCAGCGCCTGCTTCGGCGCCCCCTTCCTGCCCCGCCGGCCCGAAATCTACGGCCAGATGCTCTCCGCGCTGATCGCCGAGCACCAGGCCGATTGCTGGCTCATCAACACCGGCTGGTCCGGCGGCCCCTACGGCGTCGGCAGCCGCATGCCGATCCGCCACACCCGCGCCTTGCTGCGCGCCGCCCTCGATGGCTCGCTGGCCAAGGTCGCCTTCCGGGCCGACCCGTTCTTCGGCCTGATGATCCCCGAGGCCGTGCCCGGCATCCCCGCCGAGGTGCTCGACCCCCGGCTCGGCTGGGCCGACAAGGATGCCTACGATACCACCGCGCACGGGCTGGTCGCCCGCTTCGCCGCCAATTTCCGCGAATTCGAGGACCAGGTCGGCGATGATATCAAAGCGGTGATGCTGCGGGCTTGAAGCGAAGGAAGGGCGTTCTTTTTGTGAACAAAAAGAACCAAAAAGACTTTTCATTCCATCCATGCCGTTGGCGTACTCTCCGCGGATGGATGGGAGCGGTACACGCCAAGGGATAAAAGTTTTTTGCTGCTTTTTTTTCCAAAAAAGGAGTGCTTCCTTCCCTTCAGCGACTCGGCACCGCCGGTTGTTCGCCCACTATTGGTGTGATACCCCATGGCCCTCGCAGTCATTCGAGTGAAACGGATACGCCGTGTTCAAACGCCGCAAGCCTGACGAGCCCCAGGTCCCCGAGCCCCCGCCCTTGCCGAGCGCGTCGCCGGCACCAGGCGCCGATAACGGTCTTGGGGTTCCGCCCTACCGCCCCGCCCCTCCCAAGGAGACCCAGCCCATGAGCCGTCCGCCCTTTTCCGGCTCATCCGCCGCGCCGCCGCCCGGCACCACGCCCGCCGCCGCCCAGCGCGCCGGCAGCGCCCCCGCCCGTGCCCCGGCCGAGAAGCGGACCCTGACCATCGGCCGCGGCATCAGCGTCCAAGGCGTCGTCCAGGACGCCGAGCGCCTGGTGATCGAAGGCACCGTCGAGTCGACCATCCTGCACGCCACCGAACTCGTGGTCGCCCATGGCGGCGTGTTCCGCGGTGAAGTCGAGGTCGAGGATTCCGACGTCGCCGGCACCATCGACGGCACGCTGACCGCGCGCG
>CAIYPH010000516.1 GCA_903928045.1 uncultured Rhodospirillales bacterium | reverse complement strand
CCAAACGGATAAAAGTTTTTTGCTTCTTTTTTTCAAAAAAGAAGCGCTTCCTTCCTAAACAATCTTCAGAAAGGCCGCACGCCATGCTGGGTTCCATGCTCTGCCAGCGCGCCCATTGGGACGAATCCTGGTTCGCCCGCTGGGAGGCGCGGTTTCGTGACGCCGCGCCGGTTGGCGGCGCCTTCACGCCCCGGCATATCCGTTATCACCGCAAGATCTGGGAATGGGTTGCGATCGCCCAGGCGCTCGAGGAGCGTGGCCTACTCGCCCAGGGCAAGCGCGGCGGCGGCTTCGCGGTCGGACGCGAACCCCTCGCCTGCCTGTTCGCCAGCCACGGCGCCGACATTCTGGCCACCGACCTCGGCGCGACCACCGGCAGCGCGCAGACCTGGAGCGAGGCCGGCCAGCACGCCGCGAGCCTCGACGCGCTCCATTGGCCCGACCTGATTGACCGCGCCAGCTTCGACGCCCGGGTGCGGTTCATGCCGCAGGACATGCGCGCGTTGAACCCGGCCGCCCTCGGCAGTTTCGACTTCATCTGGAGCTCCTGCAGCCTGGAGCATCTCGGCACGCTCGAGGCCGGGCTCCAGTTCGTGCTGCGCAGCACCGAGTTGCTGAAGCCCGGCGGCATTGCCGTCCACACCACCGAGTTCAACCTCAGCGCCCAGCACCGCACGGTCAGCGCGGGTGACAACGTGATCTACCGGGGGCGGGACATCGCGGATCTCGCCCACCGCCTGCGCGGCATCGGCTGCGCCATGGAGCGTTTCGATGATTTCGCCGGCACCGCGCGCGAAGACATCGAATACGATTTCCCGCCCTATTACGAACAGGGCCGGCAGCACATCAAGCTGCTGCTCGGCGGCTTCGTCAGCACCTCCTGCTTGCTGATCATCACCAAGGGCGACTACCCCGCCGCCCTCCCATCCATCGCCGCCTTGCCGCTCCGCGCTGACGACCAGCCCCCCCGCTCCCTCGCCTCCCGCGCCCGCGGCCTCGCCGGCGGCCTGCTGCGGCGGGTACGGGCGCTCACGGGGGGATGAAGGAAGCGGTTCTTTTTGTTCACAAAGAGAACACCCGCCTCCCCTCCGCTGACGGCCATTCCGTCCCGCGCCCCAAGGCCTTATGCTCGCACAAAACCGGGAGCCTCACGATGACCCTTCGCCGCGCCACGCTTGCCGCCGCCCTCGCAGCCACCTTCATGTCGGCGGCCCACGCCGCGCCCCGCACCGATCTCATTGTCGGCATGGCCGCGCAGGATGTCGGCAAGCTCGATCCGCATCTGGCCGTCTCCACCATCGACCGCACCGTGGTCGCCTGGTTGTTCAACGCCCTGGTGCGCTTCAAGCCCGGCAGCATGAGCCCCGCCGACATCGAGCCCGATCTCGCGACGAGCTGGGACAGCTCGGCGGACAAGAAGGTCTGGACCTTCAAGCTCCGCCCCGGGGTGAAGTTCCATGGCGCCTATGGCGAGCTGACCGCCGATGACGTCGTCTACTCCCTCCTGCGCGCCGCCGACCCCAAGCGCTCCGCCTCCTCCGGCGATTTCGCCGCCTTCGAGAAGGTCGAGGCGCTCGATCCGCTGACCGTCCGCGTCACCCTGAAGCAGACCGTCCCGAGCCTGCTCGGCATCATCACCAACTACGCCGGCGGCTTCATTATCTCCAAGAAGGCCGCCGAAGAGATGGGCGATGCCTTCAATGCTCACCCGGTCGGCACCGGCCCCTTCGCCTTCGCCTCCGACACCCCCAACCAGTCGCTCGAGCTTGTCGCCCATAAAGGCTATTTCCGCGGCGCGCCCAAGCTCGACAAAATCAGCTACCGCTTCCTCCCCTCCAACGCCTCGCGCGATCTCGCCTTCCAGAACGGCGAACTCGATCTCGAATTCGGCAACCAGGACCAGACCTGGGTCGACCGCATGAAGAAGCTCCAAGGCGCGGTGGTGGACGTCTTCGAGCCGGGCGAGGAGGCCATTCTCCACCTCAACCAGGCGCAGAAGCCGCTCGACGATCTCCGCGTCCGTCAGGCCATTGCCTACGCCATCAACCGCCCGGAACTCCTGAAATTCCAGGGCGCCGACGTCTCGCGCAACCCCGGCTCGGTCATCCCGATCGGCAATCTCGGCTACGTCGACGCCGGCCTGCCCGGCTACGATCTCGCCAAGGCCAAGGCCCTGCTGGCCGAAGCCGGCTACCCCAACGGCCTCACGCTGAAGGTGGTGCATACCCAGCTACCCAACATGCTCGCCCAGATGCAGGTGGTGCAGGCCCAGCTCAAGCGCGCCGGCATCAACCTTGATCTCCAGGTGGTCGAACACGCGACCTTCCACCAGATGATCCGCCAGGATCTGTCGGCCATCGTCTTCTACTCCGCCGCCCGCTTCCCGGTCGCCGACGTCTATCTCAGCCAGTTCTACCACTCCCGCAGCACGGTAAAGACGCCGACCGCGGTGGTGAACTTCTCGCACTGCACCGCGGCCGACGCCGAGATCGACGCCGCGCGCACCGAGCCCGATCAGGCCAAGCAGATCGCCCTCTGGCAGACCGCGCAGAAGAAGATCGTCGCGCAGATGTGCGCGGTCCCGCTGATCGAGACGCTTCAAGCCTGGGTGCACAAGGACGTGCTGGACTATGGGTATGAGCTGAAGGGCTCGCTCTCGCTTGGGCCGATGATCACCGAGTTGACGCACTTCAAGTGAGGTTTGCAGGAAGCAAGCGCTTCTTTTTGAAAAAAGAAGCAAAAACTTTTTATTCCATGGCCGTGGAGTGTCCCCGGGAAACTCCGCGACAAACGGATAAAAGTTTTTTGGTTCTTTTTTTCAAAAAAGAACCGCTTCCTTCCCCATGATCTTCTATATCGCCCGCCGACTGCTCGCGGCCATCCCGACACTCTGGGCGGTGCTGACGCTGGTCTTCGTCCTCGTCCGCGTCGTCCCCGGCGATCCCGCGATCGCCATCCTCGGCGATCGCGCGACCCCAGCGGCGGTGGCGGCCTTGCAGGCCAAGCTCGGGCTCGACCGGCCGATCTGGGAACAGTATGTCAGCTTCCTCGGCCAATCCGCCCAAGGCAATTTCGGCACCTCGATGGTGACCAACCGCCCGATTCTCGCCGATGTCGGCGCGGTGATCCCGCACACCATCGACCTCACGCTGGCGGCGATGCTGATCGGCATCGTCGTCGGCATCCCCGCCGGCGTCTGGGCGGCACTGCACCGCAACCGCTGGATCGACGTGCTGGCGCGGATGCTGAGCCTGGTCGGCCTGTCCTTCCCGGTCTTCGTCTCCGGGATTTTCCTGCTGCTGGCGTTTGCGCTGCACTGGCGGATTTTCCCGGTGATCGGTAACGCCAACCTCGCCGACCCCGCGGACCGCCTGCTGAAACTCGTGCTCCCCGCCATCACGCTGGGCCTGGTG
>CAIYPH010000515.1 GCA_903928045.1 uncultured Rhodospirillales bacterium | reverse complement strand
GGCGTTGAGGCGGGCCATGCGGCGCTCGAAGCGGCGGGGGGTGCGCAGGATGTAGTTGTCGATGATGAGGCCGGGGACGGGCGGGTTGGGATTGAAGGCGCGGCCGATCGCTTCGCACAGTCCGCCGATGGCCATCACGAAGCGACGGATCGCTTCGGGGGTGCCTTCGGGCAGGCGGGGGGTGTGGAAGTGATGGAACATGTTTGTATGTTTAATCTCATCGTCATCGACATACAAGAGAAAAAATGCGCGAAGGTGAAGATTTTTTGCGAAGGCGGGAAGAAAGCGGATAAAAGTTTTGCTTCTTTTTTTCAAAAAAGAAGCGCTTGCCTTCCTCGCCGCGTGCGCCAGCATCACGGGCGTCACAAGCAGAGGGTGCGATGGAAAACCTGGCGGGCAGGGTGGCGTTGATCACCGGGGGGGCGAGCGGGATCGGGCTCGGGATGGCGAAGGCGTTTATCGCCGCGGGGCTGCGTGTGGCGGTTGCCGACATCAATGAGGCGGCGCTCGCGGCGCTGGATCTGCCGGGGCTGGGCGCCGCGGTGACGCTCGACGTGACGCAAGCCGAGCAGTGGGAGGCGGCGTTGGATGCGGTGGAGGCCGCGCTCGGGAAGGTGGAGATCCTGTGCAACAACGCCGGGGTCGGCCAGGGGCGGTTTGCCGACGGGCGGGCGACGGCGGTGGCGGAGATGCCGGAGGCGCTGTGGCGGATGGTGCTGGAGATCAACGCCACCGGGGCGTTCCTCGGCGCGCGGGCGGTGGCGCGGCGGATGCTGGCGCGGGGACAAAGCGGGCATATCGTCAACACCGCCTCGACCGGCGGGCTGATGGCGCCGGGGGGGATCGCGGCCTATTGCGCCTCGAAATTCGCGGTGGTCGGGCTGTCGGAATCGCTGCGCGCCGAGCTGGCGCCGGCGGGGATCGGGGTGAGCGTGCTATGCCCCGGCGGCGTACGGAGCAATTTGTTCGCAAGCTCGGTGGCGGTGCGGGCGCGCCTGCCGGACGCGTTCGAGGGGTTGGCGACCGAGGGCTCCGAGGCGCTGCGGATCGAGCAGGCGCAGCGGATGGACCCGGTGTTCGTGGGGCGCAAGGTGCTGCGGGCGATCGAGGCGAACGCGCTCTATATCATCCCGCACCCGGAGTATCGCGGGCATATCGAGGAGCGGCACGCGGCGCTGGTGGCGGCGTTCGGGGAGACGGCGCAGCCGGGGTATCGGGATACCGAAACTACGTTCGAGCGGTTTCGCAATCCGGAGTATGCGAAGGCGGCTGGGGTGGGGAGAGGGTGAAGGGAAGGAAGCGCTTCTTTTTGAAAAAAGAAGCAAAAACTTTTTGATCCGTTGGGTTTGGGGCTGTCTGGGGGAGATGGGGACCCGGATTTCGCTGCGCGTCATCCGGGCCACGCGCGGAGCAAGCATCCAGAAGTGCCAGTGTCTCCACCAGACTCCAAACGGATAAAAGTTTTTTGGTTCTTTTTTTCAAAAAAGAACCGCTTCCTTCCTTCAATCCATGTGCGAGAGGCGGAATAGCCGTCCGCCCTCGATATCCGCCCGTGACGCCCAGGTCGCATGGGTGCCGCTGCTGATTTTGTGGGGGAGGCGGATGCGGCAGACGGGGCCGTCTTCGACGTGTTGGGCGTCGACGAGGATGCATTCGGATTCGTGGGTGCGTTCGTCGGTGATGAAGCTGACGAGGTAGCCGTCGTCTTCGGCTTTGCTGTCGAGGCGGGGCGCGAAGGGGGCTTCGCTGCCGAAGCGGTCGGGGCCGAAGGAGAGGGACTGGGAGGCGCCGGTGGCGAGGTCGTGCTTGACCAGGCCGGTGAAGAGGAACCAGCCGGGTTTGGCTTCGGCGGAGTAGGCGTAGCGGTAGGGCAGGCCGGTCTGGCGGGCGTTCATCATGCCGAATTCGAGGATGCGGGGGTCCAGCCGCTCCTCGCGGGTGGTGCCGGTGCGCAGGTTGAAGCGCCAGCGGTGCAGGCGGGTGCCCATGGCGTGCTGGTCGAGATAGACCATCATGCGTTCATAGCCGGTGGGGGCTTCCTTGGGGGATTCCGGCATGGGGTTTTGCTGGTGGTAGCCGTCGACGACGATTTCGTCGCCGTCTTCGTAGGCGTTGATCCAGTGGAGGACGAAGGTGGGGGAGGATTCGAACCAGCGGATATCCTCGGTGCGGCCGTGGCGGGGGATGATGGCGAAGCGGGAGGGGATGTTTTCGAAGAAGCGGACGACGTGGCGGCCCTGGGCGAGGGGTTCGGGGTCCCAGAAGAGGGGGAAGTCGTTGAGGATGGAGTAGTTGGCGGTGAAGATCATGTCGTGCGGCAGGCGGGGGCCGGGGAGCGGCACGGGGATGTAGGTGGTGAGGCGGTTGTGCCGGTCGACCACGCCGTAATGCATGTAGGGGGCGTGTTTGGAGTAGTTGAAGAAGAGGAGTTCGCCGGTGCGTTCGTCGACCTTGGGGTGGGCGGAGATGCCGTCGAGCGGGACCCAGCCTTCGGTGCCGAGGTTCTCCATGGTGTAGGGGTCGAGCCGGTAGCCTTCGCCGCATTGGTAGTAGGTGGAGAGCACCTGGCCGGCGTGGACGACGACGTCGGTGGAGGAGGCGTCCTTGATGGCGCCGTGGGAGCCCCAGCCGGGGCGGAGGGACTTTTTCGGGTTCTCCATGGTGCCGGCCCAGATGGAGTGGCCGGCCTCCTGTTCGGCCTGGAAGCCTTTGGTGCGGACCATGCGGTTGCGGTAGTTGGCCTGGCCGTCGCGGAAGCTGATGGCGTGCAGCATGCCGTCGCCGTCGAAGGGGTGGAAGCGGCCGACGGGCTGGTGCACCTGGTTCTGGGTGTTGCGGAGGTAGACGCCATCGATATCGCGGGGGATGCGGCCCTCGATGACGTCGAGCGCTTCGGCGTCGACCTCCTCGTGCAGGGGGGTGTGGGCGCCGTTGAGGTAAGGGTGGTTGCTGGGCGCCAGGGTGGCGCGCACGGGGTCCCGCCGGGTGATGCGCATGGTGTCCTCCGCTGATTTGGAACGAGTATGGGCGTAAGGAAGGGAGGGAAGGCAAGGGGTTCTTTTTTGGAAAAAAAGAACCAAAAAACTTATATCCGTTTGCTTCGCCTCCTTCACGGGAGAGTGCGGTGCCGAACGGATAGAAAGTTTTTGCTTCTTTTTTCAAAAAGAGGCGCTTGCTTCCTTACTTCGGCTTGGCGCCGTATTTCTCCATGAGCGGCGCGAGCAGCCCGCCGCCGCCGTTGAGGGCGAGGTTGCCGCCGTCCATCGGGATGATGGCGCCGGTGATCCAGCTTGCGGCGTCGGACGCGAGGAGGACGGAGAGGCCGCGGATGTCGTCGGGCTGGCCGAAGCGGCCGACGGGGATGCCGCGGAGGAAGGTTTCGGCGAGGAAGGGGTCGGCTTCCATGCGCGGGCCGAGGCCGTTGGCGCCGACGACCTGGGCGGGGAGGATGCAGTTGACGCGCACGCCGCGGGGGGCCCATTCGGTGCTGAGTTCGCGGGTCATGTGGATTACGGCGGCCATGCACATGCCGTAGACGGATTGCTCGCGGCCGAGCGAGGTGACGCCGGAGATGGAGCCGATGCTCATGATGCTGCCGCGGCCCTGGGCGAGCATGCGGCGGCCGGCGTGCTGGCAGGTGTAGTAGCGGGAGATCACCAGGTTGTGGAAATTCCGCTGGACGTCGGTGATCGCCATGTCCTCGGCGGGGCCGGGCCTGGCCTCGCCGGCGACGTTGCCGAGGACGTCGATGCGGCCGAATTCGCGGTCGACGGTGGCGAAGACGCTGTCGATATGGGCGAAATCGGTGACGTCACCGGCGATGGGGAGGGATTTGCGGCCCGTCTGGGCGATGGCGTGGGCGGTCTCCTCGATGCCGGCGGCGTTGCGGTCGAGCAGGACGAGGCTGGCGCCGGCTTCGGCCAGCGCGAGGGCCATGGCGCGGCCCATGCCCTGGGCACTGCCGGTGACGACGGCGACGCGGTTGGTGAGATCGAACATCTGCATTCCAGCTACCCTTTCACGGCACCGGCGGTGAGGCCGGAGGCGTATTGGTCGACGAAAAATGAATAGACGATGGCGACGGGGACCGAGCCCAGCAGGGCGCCGGCCATCAGCGGTCCCCAGAAGTAGAAATCGGCCCGGGTGAGCTGCACCAGCACGCCGACGGGGATGGTGCGTTCCGCCGAGGCGGTGACCAAGGTGAGCGCGTAGATGAACTCGTTCCACGACAGGGTGAAGGCGAAGATGCCGGCCGAGAGGATGCCGGGCCGGGCCAGGGGGATGGCGATGCGCCACATCGCGCCGAGGCGGGTCATGCCGTCGATGCGGGCGCAATCCTCCAGCTCGGCGGGGATGGTGCGGAAATAGCCGCTCATCAGCCAGGTGACGAAGGGCACCAGGAAGGTCGGGTAGACCACCACCAGCGCCCAGATGCTGTCATCGAGGTGCAGCTGCGCCATCACCTCCACCATCGGGATGAACAGCAGCGAGGACGGCACGAGATAGGTGACGAAAATCGCGGTGCCGATCAGCTCCGAGCCGCGGAAGCGCAGGCGCGCCAGGGCGTAGCCGGCCGGCACGCCCATCGCGAGCGCGATGAAGGTGGAGAGCGTCGCCACCATCATGGTGTTCCAGGTCCAGGTGACGAACTCGGTCTTCTCGAACAGGAAGCGGAAATGATCGAGCGAGGGGGTGGCGACGTAGAGCGGGCTCTTGGCGCCGTCGTACAACTCGCTGTCCGGCTTCAGCGCGGTGATCAGCATCCAGTAGAAGGGGCCGACCAGGAAGAACAGCGCGAAGAACATCGGGATGTAGAAGAACAGCCAGCGCTCCATGCGCGGGCTGTTGCCGCGGATTTCGCCGGGTTGCAGCTTGGTGCTCATGCAACCGTGCTCCGGCGGATGCGGCGCAATTGCCAGATGATGAGGATGAGCAACACCGGCAGCATGGTGAGCGAAATCGCCGCCCCCTCGCCGATATTGCCGGCGGCGAGGCCCTGCTGGAAGGAGAGCGTCGCCAGCACCTGGGTCGCGTTCATCGGGCCGCCTTTGGTGAGGCCGTAGACGATGCCGAAATCCGAGAAGGTCCAGATGATCGACAGCACCAGCGCGGTGAGCAGCACCGGCATCACCAGCGGCAGGGTGACGTAGCGGAAGCGCTGGAACTTGCCGGCGCCGTCGATCGCCGAGGCGTCGTAGAGGTCATGCGGGATGGCCTGTAGCCCGGCCAGCACGGTGATCGCCATGAACGGCGTGCCGCGCCAGGCGTTGACCAGAGTGACGCAGAATAGCGCGAGATCCGGGTTGGTCAGCCAGTTGAAGCCGTCCTTCATCAGGCCGGAATGCACCAGCATCCAGTTCAGCACCGAGAAATTCGGGTTGAACATCCACAGCCAGGCCATGGTGCCGAGCACGGTGGGCACGATCCAGGGCAGCAGCACCGCCGAGCGGATCAGCCGGCGGAAGCGGAAATGCTCGTTCAGCAGCAGTGCCAGCCCGACGCCGAACACGAGGCGCATCGCCACCGAGCCGGCGGTGAAGATGAAGGTGTTGCGCAGCGTCTGCAGGTAGATCTGGTTGTCGAACAGGTCGATGAAGTTATCGAGCCCGACGAACACGCCGGGGTCCGCCAAGGTGCGGTCGGTGAGCGCGTAGCCGAGGGCGACGCAGAACGGATAGGCCACCAGCCCGAGCATGAGGATGACGACGGGCGCCACCAGCAGGTAGCCGAGGCTCCGTTCGTTGTCGATCAGCCAGACCAGCCCCCGGCGCCGTGTCGGCACCGGGGTGACGGTCGCGCTCACCGGCCGGTCAGGCGCGGCGCTTCTTGGCGATCTGGTCGTATTCCTTGCTCGCCCAGTCCATCGCGGCCTTGGGCGTCATCTGCCCGGTGCAGGCCTTGGCGAACATATCAACCATCACGAACTTCGCCACCGCCTCAGCCGCCGCCGGAGTGGGCGGGCCGGAATAGCCGGGCAGGCGGTTGATCTTGTTCAGCTCACGGAAGATCTTGAGCTTGGGATCCTCCGGCCACACGTCTTCCTTGTCGAAGCCGGTGAAGGTCGGGATGAAGTAGCTCTGCCCGGTCTTGGTCCATTTCGGCAGGAAGGCGCGGCTGTACCAGGCGCGCAGGAAGTGCTTCTGCCCGGCCGGGTTGGCGCTGGAGGCGAAGGGCAGCCAGACGTTGATGTTGTAGTTGGCGAAGCGCCCGGCCGGGCCGCGCGGCCACAGGCCGTGGTCCATATTGCCGAGCATCTCCTTCTTCGCCGCGTCGGTCGCCGCCGCGGTGCGGGTGGAGAGGTAGATGGTGTTGACGTTCACCGTCGCCGAGCACTTGCCGGAGAGGAAGGCCTGGTTGTTGTCAGGGTCGAGCCAGGCTGTCGTGCCGGGGACGAAGTATTGGTAGATCTCCTTGTACCACTCGATGGCCTGAAGGGTTTCCGGCGAGTTCAGCGTGACCTTGCCGTCCTTGTCGAACTCCTTGCCGCCGAAGGCCCATAGCACCGGATAGTTGGTGGAGCGCCCGTCGCCGCCGGCGTGACCGAGCGTCATGCCGATCGGGGTGCCCTTGGCGTGCAGCGCCTTGGCGCCCTTCAGCAGGTCGGCGAAGGTGTCGGGGAACGTGTCGATCCCGGCGGCCTTGAACTGGTCGGTGCGGTAGACCCAGGCGGCCGGGGCCTGGCCGATGCACAGGCTCTTCCAGCGGCCGCCGACCACGCAGGCATCCTTGCCCGCCTGCTGCCAGCCGCCATAGTTCTTGCCCGCCTCATCGGCGATGTCGGTGACGTCATTGAGCTTCGAGGCATACAGGAAGGTGGTGAACTCATCGGCGACCGCGAGGTCGGCGCCACGCCCGGTGCCGATGATCGAGGCGGTCTTGGTGGCCAGCTCGGCATCGGCGAAGCGCTCGATGCGGATCTCCATGCCGGTATCCTTGCCCACCTCGGCGGCGAGCTCATCGAGCATGGTGTTGCAGGCCGGCACGTACCAATTGCCGGCGAGGATGGTGAGCTTGGTGCCCTTCAGCGCGTTCTGCGCGATGGCCGGGGCGGCGAGCGGCGCGCTCGCCGCGGTGGCGATCAGGGCGCGGCGGGTCAGCGATCGGGTTGCGGTCATGGTCCGGTCGTCTCCTCTTGTGTTCTTCTCGCGCCGTCGCCGTGATGGCGATGGGCGTGCACCTGATTGGGTCGGTGTCGAAGATTATAATAATCATAGCCGCTGAGGTGTCGATGTTCCATCGCTGATTTCGGGACGGCGGCGGTGAATCGGCGCCGGTTGCGCGACACGATTCATGGTTGGGCAAGAAAGACGGCGCATTTTGGCCGCGACGGCCACGACTGGGCCGGATACCGCCCGACAGGAACCCGCCCACATGCTGCCTCGCCTTGCCCTGCGCACCCGGCTTTATCTTGGCTTCACCGCGCTCATCATGATTGCGATCGCACTGGCCGGCACTGGCCTGTGGGGGCTCGCGCAACAAACGACGCAGCGCGAGACCCTCATGCGGGTCAGTGCCAGCATGATGCGGGTCTCACGGATGGAGGCGGGGCTGGAGGCCATCCGCCGGCAGCAGTTGCGGGTCATCCACGAAAACGATGAGGCCTCCTACCGCGAGATGCAGGTAAGCCAGGCGGCCATCAAGGAATGGCTGAGCGAGGCCGCGGCCAGCACGACCTCACAAGAGCGGCTGGCCAGCTATCGCAGTTTATCGGACCGTCTGGCGCAGCAGGTGACCGGCGCCGCCCGGCTGCAGGACCTCGTCAAGGACGCCGCGCGCGCGCAGGCCTCCCTGGCAAAGGCCGGGGCCGAGCTGATCGGCGCGACGACCGACATGATGGATGTCGCGCAATCCAGCCACGACGAGATCACCATCGGCTCCTCGGAGGACGTGCGGCAGCGGATCATGCAGGCCGATCTTTCGGTCTGGCACTTCCTGGCCAGCCGCAACGCCGCGGAGATCACCGCCTACAAGGCCAACGCCGAGCGCGCCGCGGCCGCGGTGGACGCGCTGGAGGCCATGGCGACGCCGGACCTTGGCCGCGCGATCGTCAAGGTGCGCGCCGCCACCCAGGCCCACCGCGCGGCCTTCGAGGCGGCCAGTGCCGCAATCACCGCGCCGATGGCGTATTTCGACGGCACGCTGCGGCCCCTGGTCATCGACATGCACGCGGAGCTGGAGCGGATCGCAGCTAGCATGCAGCAGGTCGTCTCCGACGCCTCCAACCAGGCGGTGGCGGCCGCCGCCTCCGCCAGGTCCTGGTCGGTCACCATCGCGGCCACCGGTTTATTTGGCGGCTTGTTCCTGGCCCTCCTGGTCGCCCGCTCGATCACCCGCCCCCTCGCCGCGATGACCTCGGTGATGACCCGCCTGGCCGGCAACGAGCTCGACGTTGAGGTCCCCGCGCGGGACGCAACCGATGAGATCGGCGCCATGGCGCGCGCGGTCGAAGTGTTCAAGCAGAACGGCATCGCCGCGCGCCAACTGGCCAGCGAGCAGCGCGCGGAGCACGAGGCGAAGGAGCGCCGCGCCGCCGCGCTGGCCGCGCTGGTGACGGATTTCGAGGCCAAGGTCGGCGCCCTCACCGCCGGCCTGGCGCAGGCCGCCGGGGGCCTCGAAGCCACCGCCACGACCATGACGGCCACCGCCGAGCAGACCACCGCCCAGGCCTCAGCCGTCTCGGTGGCCGCGCAGCAGATGAGCGCCAATGTGCAGACCGTGGCCGCCTCGGCCGAGGAGCTTGGCAGCTCGATCGGCGAGATCAGCCGCCAGGTCGCGCAATCCGCCGACATCACCGCCCGCGCCGCCCAGGACGCGGCGCGCACCGATGGCATCGTGCAGGCCCTCGCCGAAGGGGCGCGGCGGATCGGCGACGTGGTGGGGCTGATCAACACCATTGCCGGGCAGACCAACCTGCTCGCGCTCAACGCCACCATCGAGGCGGCGCGCGCCGGGGACGCCGGCAAGGGCTTCGCGGTCGTGGCCTCCGAGGTGAAGTCTCTGGCCAATCAGACCGCCAAGGCCACCGGCGATATCGGCCAGCAGGTCAGCCAGATCCAAGCCGCCACCGGCGAGGCGGTGGAGGCGATCAGCGGCATCGTCACCACCATCGCCGAGGTCAGCCGCATCGCCGCCAGTATCGCCGCCGCGGTGGAGGAACAGGGCGCGGCGACCCAGGAGATCGCCCGCACCGTGCAGCAGGCCGCGATCGGCACCCAGGACGTCACCGAAAACATCACCGGCGTCTCCCATGCCGCGCACGACACCGGGCAGGCGGCCAGCCAGCTCCTGGCCGCCTCCGGCGACCTGGCCCGTGAAGCCGCCAGCCTGTCACGCGAGGTTCAAACCTTCACCGCCGGAGTGCGCGCCGCCTGACCCTCTTGCATCCCGGCGCCTTGTTGGGCCTCCTATGGCCAAACAAGGGGACGCCGGGATGCGCATCACCGAGGTTGAGCCGATCCTGCTGCGGGGCGGTGCCACCTACCAGGCCTCCGCCGGGGCGGAGGAGGCGACTGACAACGGCGACTGGCAGTTGATCGTGCGGGTGGCGACGGATGCCGGGATCACCGGCTGGGCCGATGTGGAAACCCTCGCCCCCGCCGCCGCCGCCATCATCGCGGGTCAGGGCATGTCCATCCTCGGCTTCCGCACGCTGGGTGAGCTGCTGATCGGCGAGAACCCGCTCGACGTCGCCCGGCTGTGGGACAAGCTCTACATCGGCAGCGCCTATTACGGCCGGCGGGGGATCGGCATGCAGTGCATGTCGGCGCTCGACAACTGTCTGTGGTCGATCCGCGCCGAGGCCGCCGGCATGTTGCTGGCCCGGCTGCTCGGCGGGCGGCGGCGGGACCGCGTGATGGCCTATGCCTCGACGCTGTTCCGCGAGACGCCGGAGGCGATGCATGCGGCCGCGCGCGGCTATGTGGAGCGCGGATTCCAGGCGGTGAAATTCGGCTGGGGCGTGTTCGGGGAGGACCCCGGGCGCGATCGCGAGCTGGTGGCGGCCGGGCGCGAGGCGTTGGGGCCGGCGCGGCATTTGCTGGTCGATCCCGGCTGGTATCCCGCGGGCTGGAAGGGCGATTTCCGCCCGCGCTCGCGGCGCGAGAACATCGCGCTGGTGCGCATGCTCGGGGACTACAACGTCGGCTGGTGCGAGGATTTCATCCATCCCGAGCGGTTTGACGAGTATGCCGCGGTGCGCGCCGAGAGCCCGGTGCATATCGCCGCCGGCGAGCAGGTGGCGACGCATTGGGAGTTCGAGCGCTTCATCGGGCAAGGCTGCGTCGACGTGATCCAGCCCGATCTCTCCCGCTGTGGCGGCATCACGGTCGCCGCCAAAGTGGCGGGCATGGCCGAGGAAGCGGGGATCGACCTGGTGCCGCATTCCTGGCTCACCCATCTACTGACCGGCTATTCGCTGCAGCTCATCGCCACCCTGCCACGCGCCCGCTTCGTGGAATTCAACGTCAGCCAATCCCCGCTCACCGCCGGTATCGCGCGGGCCAGCTTCACGCTGGACGAGGATGGCTGCGTCCCCATCCCCGATACGCCGGGGATCGGCGTCACCGTGGATACCGATTTCATCGCTTCCCACAGGGTGAACTGACCATGGAACGCAGCATTGTCCGCCCGCACGAACTTGACCTAGAATCCCCTGGCCGGCGCGACTATCACGTCGCCCTCGAGCACGACAGCATCTGGGGCGACCATCTCATCCCCCTCACCGTCATGGTCGGCCCATCGGCCAAACCCGGCCAGGGCCTGGTCTGCTTCGGCTCCAACCACGGCAACGAATACGAAGGCCCGATGGCAATCCGCCATCTCATGGATGATTTCCGCCTGGAGGACGTCGCCGGGCGCATCATCCTCGTCCCCGTGCTCAACGTCGCCGCCTTCCGCGCCGGCACCCGCGATTCCTCGCTCGATGACCGCGTGAACCTCAACCGCGCCTTCGTCGATGGCGCCGGGCGCGGCGCCGGGCTCGCTGGCATCACCCACCGCATCGCCGCCTTCGTGCGCGCCGCGATCTGGCCCCATGTCCATGTGGTGATCGACCTGCACGCCGGCGGCCAGGTGGCGCGCTTCACCCAATGCACCTCCTTCCACCCGATCGAGGACCCCGCGCAAAGCCGCCGCATCGAGCAGACCGCCCGCTGGTTCGGCACCCCGCTGGTCATCACCTATCAGAACGAAACCCCCGGCCTGCTGCCCTCGGAAGCCGAACGCCTCGGTAAAATCACCATCGGCACCGAGTTGGGCTGGGGCGGCGCGGTGCAGGCCTCGGGCGTGCGCTACGCCCGCCATGGCGTCACCGCGGCGGCCATCCATCACGGCCAGCTCCGCGGCCACATCGACAAAATCGCCCACCACGCCGCCGGCACCCAGCACATGGCCGAAATGGTCGACCGCGACTGCTTCACCGTCTGCCCCTTCGCCGGGCACTACGAACCCCTCATCGAATGCGGCGAGATCGTCACCAAGGGCACCACCGTCGGCCGCCTGCATGATTTCGACCGCATCGACCTGCCCCCCTGGGAGGTGAAAGCCGGCGTCGACGGCATCATCATCGCCCAGGCCTGGGCCGCCCCGGTCGCCCAGGGGCAGCATATCCTCGTCACCGGCCGCCTGCGCGCCTTCCGGGACTGAGGGGCGGAGCCCTGGCCTTTCTCTCCGCCCCTCACACCCGGCGGCGTTGCAGGGCCAGGTAGACGATGGGGGTGGTGTAGAGGGTGAGGATCTGGGAGACCAGCAGGCCGCCGATGATGGAGATGCCGAGGGGTTGGCGCAGTTCGGCGCCGGTGCCGAAGGCGAAGGCCAGCGGCAAGGCGCCGAGCAGGGCGGCCAGGGTGGTCATCAGGATGGGGCGGAAGCGCTCGAGGCAGGCGGCATGGATCGCCTTCTCGGGGGAGCTTCCGTGCTGGCGTTCCTCCTCCAGGGCGAAATCCACCATCATGATGGCGTTTTTCTTGACGATCCCCATCAGCAGCAGCACGCCGATGATGGCCATGATCGAGAGGTCGAACCCGCCCAGCCACAGCGCGACCAGGGCGCCGAGCCCGGCGGAGGGGAGGGTGGAGAGGATGGTGACGGGCTGGCGGAGGCTTTCGTAGAGCACGCCGAGCACGATGTAGATGGTGAGCAGTGCGGCGGAGATCAGCAGCGGCTGGGAGCTCAGGCTCTCGGTGATGAAGCGGGCATTCCCCGCGAAATTGGCGCGGATGGTGTCGGGCATCACCAGGCCCTCATAGGCGGCCTGCACGGCCTGGAGCGCGGTGCCGTTCGCAACCCCCTCCGGCACGTTGAAGGTGATGGTGGCGGCCGGATACTGGCCCTGGTGGCGCACTGCGAGGGGGGCGGTGCTGCGGTCCACCGTGACGACGCTGCGCAGCGGGATGCTGGCGCCGGCGGGGCCGGCGAGAAACACGCGGTCGAGCATCGCCGGGTCGGTCTGCAAGGCGGGGCTGGTTTCCAGCACCACGCGATACTGGTTGCGGGCGGCGTAGATGATGGAGATCTGCCGCTGGGCGAAGGCGTTGTTGAGCGCGTTATCCACCGCCGCGACGGAGACGCCGAGGCGGGCGGCCTGGGCGCGGTCGATCACCACGTCGGCCTGGGGGCCGGCGCGGTCCTGGTCGGAGGAGACGTCGGTCACTTCCGGGATCTCGCGCAGCCTGTCCTCCAGCCGCTGCGTCCAGGTGCGCAGTTCGGCGAGGTCGGGGGAGACCAGGACGAACTGGGTGGAGCCGCCCTGCCGCCCGCCGCCGCGCAGCTCCTGGGCGGAGAACAGGAAGGTCTGCAACCCGCCGACGCGGGCGAGCAGCGGGCGCAGCCGGGCGATCACCGCCTCCGACGACAGCCCGCGCTCGCGCAGCGGCTTGAGGCTCACCGTCATCTGCCCGCGGTTGAGCGAGGCCCAGCCGGAGGTGACGCCGACGGTGGAGCCGACACCGGCCACCGCGGGGTCGGCCGAGATGATCGCCACCGCCTGGCGCTGGCGCTCCTGCATGGCGGCAAACGAGATCGAGGGGTCGGCCAGCGTGCCGCCCCAGATCAGCCCGGTGTCCTGGGTCGGCAGGAAGCCCTTGGGCATGACCGTGTAGAGCCACACGGTGAGCCCCATCACCGCGATGGTGGAGAGGCCCATCAGCAGGCGATGGCGCAACGCCCAGCCCAGCGTGGCCGCGTAGAGGCCGAGCACCCAGCCGAAGCCGCGCTCGATCCCGCGGTCGATCGCGTGCCAGAAACCGGCGGTGGCGGGTGGCGCATCCTTCATGAAGCGGCCGCACAGCATGGGGGTCAGCGACAGCGAGACGGCCGCCGAGACCACGATCGCCAGCGTCATCGTGGCGGCGAATTCGTGAAACAGCTTGCCCATCACGCCCCCCATGAAGGTGATGGGGATGAACACCGCGACCAGCGAGAGCGAGATCGACAGCACGGTGAAGCCGATCTGCCGCGCGCCATCGAGCGCGGCCTGGAGCGGCGGTTTGCCCATCGCGCGGTGGCGCATGATGTTCTCGATCATCACGATCGCGTCGTCCACCACGAAGCCGACCGAGATGGTGAGCGCCATCAGCGTGAAATTGTTGAGCGAGTAGCCGCAGAACCACATCGCCGCCAGCGTGCCGGCCAGCGACAGCGGCACCGTCACCGCCGCCGCGATGGTGGGCACCGCGGCGCGCATGAACAGCAGCACCACCAGCAGCACCAGCACCACCGAGATGGCGAGGCTGATCTGCACGTCATTCACCGAGGCGCGGATGGTGGTCGTGCGGTCGGACAGGATGGTGAGCTGGATATCCGCGGGCATCCAGCTTTGCAGCAGCGGCAGCACGGCGCGCACGTTGTCCACCGTCTCGATCACGTTGGCGTTGGTGGATTTGGTGATGCTGAGCAGGATCGCCGGCTTGGCGTTGAAGCTCGCCGAGAGCCGCGCATTGGCGGTGGCGTCCACCACCTCCGCCACATCGCCGAGGCGCACCACGGCGCCATTGGCGGACTTGATCACCAGCGGGCGGTAATCGGCGGCGCGGTTCAGCTGGTTGTTGAGGCCGATGCTCTCCGCCCGGTCCGCCCCCTGGAAGCCACCGGTCGGCCCGTTGGTGTTGGCGGCCCGGATGACGGTGAAGACATCCTGCGCGGCGAGCCCGGCATTGGCGAGTTCCACCGGGTTGATGCGCACCCGCACCGCCGGCTTCTCGGCGCCATTCACCGTCACCTGCGCCACGCCCTCCACCTGGCTCAGCCGCTGGGCGAGGATGCTGTCGGCGGCGTCGTAGACCTGGCCCATCGACATGGATTCCGAGGTCAGCGCGATCGTCATGATCGGCGTCTCGGCCGGGTTGAACTTGCGGAAATAGGGCCGGATCGGCAAATCGCCCGGCAAATCGGCGATGGCGGCGTTGATCGCCGCCTGCACGTCATGCGCCGCGCCGTCGATGTCGCGCTTGAGATCGAACTGGATGACGATGGAGGTGTTGCCGACCGAAGAGGTCGAGGTAATCTCCGTCACCCCCGGAATCACCCCCAAGCGCCGCTCCAGTGGCGCCGCCAGCGAATTGGCCACCGTCTCCGGGTCCGCCCCCGGCCTTGAGGCGAACACCACGATGGTCGGAATATCCACGCTCGGCAGCGGCGCCACCGGCAGGAAGTGGTAGGCGACGATGCCCGATATCATCAGCCCGAGCGACAGCAACACCGTCGCCACCGGCCGCCTGATGAAGACGTCCGAGAAGCTCATGGGCTAGGCGCTCAAAGGAAGCGGGCAGCGCTCTCGCGGATCGAAGGCGATCCGCTGCCGCTCCCGTCGCCGCTCCGCTGTGCTACGCGTCAGAAGTTTTTTCGTTCTTTTTTTCAAAAAAGAACCCCTTCCTTCCTTTCCCCACCCCACGCCAGCCGCACCCGCTCGAAGGCGAGATAGATGGCCGGCGTCGTGTAGAGGGTCAGGAACTGCGACAGCAGCAGCCCGCCGACGATGGTGACGCCGAGGGGGAAGCGCAGCTCGGAGCCGGTGCCGCTTTCCAGCACCAAAGGCAGCGCGCCCAGCAGGGCGGCCATGGTGGTCATCATGATCGGGCGGAAGCGCAGCAGGCAGGCCTCGCGGATGGCGTCTTCGGGGGATTTGCCGTGCTCGCGCTCGGCATCGATGGCGAAGTC
>CAIYPH010000514.1 GCA_903928045.1 uncultured Rhodospirillales bacterium | reverse complement strand
TTCCATGCCGTTGGCGTACACCTCCGTACCAACCAGGGAGCGGTACACACCAAGTGGATAAAAGTTTTTTGCTTCTTTTTTTCAAAAAAGAAGCCCTTCCTTCCCCACCCCCCGGGGTCTCGCGGCGCGAAAGCCCCTCCGCTATCCTGCCCCAAGCAACCCAAGGAAGCGCCCCATGTCAGACCCCGTGCTCTACGAACAGGACGGCCACGTCGTCACCATCACTCTCAACCGCCCGGAAATGCGCAATCCCATCTCCGAATCCGGCATGGTCGACGGCATCGTCGCCGCCCTCGAGCGCATCAACCGCGACCAGTCCGTCCGCTGCGCCATCCTCACCGGCGCCGGCTCCGCCTTCTCGTCGGGCGGCGATCTCAAGAAGATGCAGCAGGCTCTGGAAGAGCGCGCCGCGAACCCCACCGCCACCACCCGCTATTATTCCGAGGGCATTCAGCGCATTCCGCTCGCCTTCGAGAAGCTTGAAGTCCCCATCATCGCCGCCGTCAATGGCCCCGCCATCGGTGCCGGCAACGACCTCACCTGCATGTGCGACATCCGCATCGCCGGCGAGAGCGCGCGGTTTGCCGAAAGCTTCGTCAAAGTCGGCATCATCCCCGGTGACGGCGGCGCCTGGCTGCTCCCCCGCGTCGTTGGCTACTCGAAAGCCTGCGAAATGGCCTTCACCGGTGACCAGCTCACCGCCCAGGAAGCCCTCGAAATTCACCTGGTCAGCAAGGTCGTCCCCGATGCCGAACTGATGGACACCGCCCGCGCCATGGCGAAAAAGATCGCCAACAATCCCGCCAAGGCCATGCGCATGACCAAGCGCCTGATGGTCCAGTCCCAGGGCATGACGCTCGCCGCCATCCTCGAAATGTCGGCCGCCATGCAGGCCCTCGCCCACACCACCGCCGACCACAAGGAGGCCGTCAATGCCTTCCTCGAAAAGCGCAAGCCGGTCTTCACCGGCGGTTGATGCCATGAGCGAAGCCGGCACCCGCTATCCGACCTGGCTGCCCTGGCTGCTCGGCTTCCTCACCGCCATCGGCCCGGCCTCGATCGACATGTATTTGCCGGCCTTCCCGGCGATCGAGGCCAGCTTCGGCGCCCCCTCCGGTTCCGCCCAGGTGACGCTGGCGAGCTACTTCGCCGGCCTCGCCGTCGGCCAGATTTCGCAGGGCACCTTGTCCGACCGCTTCGGCCGCCGCGGCCCGATCATGATCGGCACCGCGATCTACGCCCTGGCTTCGATCGGCGCCGCCCTCTCGCCCAACATCTTCTGGCTCGCCATTTTCCGCGCCATCTCCGCCTTCGGGGGCGCCGCCGGCTCGGTCATCCCCCGCGCCATGGTGCGCGACCTCGCCACCGGCCACGCCGCCGCGGTGATGATGTCGCAACTCACTCTGGTGCTGGGTGTCGCCCCCATCCTCGCCCCCAGCCTCGGCGGCTTCGTGCTCACCATCGGCTCCTGGCGCTGGATCTTCTGGATCCTCGCCGCCTACGCCGCGAGCTGCACCGTGATCGTCTATTTCCTGCTGCCCGACACTCTCCCGCGCGACCGGCGGATCTCGCTGCGCCCGATGGAACAACTCCTGCGCTACGGCTCCATCCTGCGCGAACGCTATTTCATCTCCCACGCCGCCATGGCCTGCTGCGCCTCGGTCGCCTTCTTCGCCTATCTCGCCGGCTCCTCCCCGGTCTTCATCCGCGGCTTCGGCCTGACGCCCGCGCAATATGGCGTGCTGTTCGGCCTCTGCTCGGTGGTGCTGATCGGCAATTCCCAGCTCAACGCGAAACTGGTCCGCCGCGTCGGCCCATCGCGGGTGCTGAACTGGGCCTCCCGCACCCACCTCGCCGCCACCGCCACCCTCGCGGTCGCCGCCTTCTGGCCGCACCCCAACTTCTACGCCGTGGTCGCGCCCTTGATGGTCGCGGTCGGCTGCATGGGCTTCCTCAACCCCAACACCGTCGTCGGCGCCCTGTCCAACCAGGGCCACCAGGCCGGCAGCGCCTCGGCCGTGATGGGCACACTGCAATTCCTCCTCGGCGCCGTCGGTGGCCTGGTGGTCGGCTATGTCACCGACGGAACCCCCCGCGGTGTCGCCGCCCTCATGCTGCTCGGCTCCATCGGCCTCGTCATCGCCGACCGCCTTCGCCCACGACCGCCGGACCCCACCGCCCCACGCTGACCAGCGCTCAGGCCGCCAACCCCCGCGTCGAAACCGCGGCGATCCGGCCGGCCAGCGCCTCCCGCTCCAATTCGGTGCCGGGCTCAAAGGCCAGATGAACCGTCGCCCCCTCGACCCGTACCACCCGGGCCGAGACGGGAGGCAGGCCGGTGGTGTCGAGCCGGACCGACATCCCCGCGGTCAGGGACGTTGCCTCCCGCGCCCGGAACGCCACGCCACCCTCGGAGAGATTGATCACCTCGCCATGCATCGACCGCCCGAGATGGTCGATCCGAGCGGCGATGTTGACCGGCGCGCGCTTGAACCGCCGCCGGTCGAGCTCAGCCACCCGTTCGCGCATCATCCGCACCAGGGCGCCTTTGAGGTCGGTCACGCCGGTCGCGACCGACGCCGTCAGCCGCGTCATGTCCACCGTCGCGTCCTTCGACCGGCGGGACTCCTCATCCACCCCCGCCAGCAGACTGGACACCCTGCGGGTCGCGCTGCTGGCGATGGCCACCGAGTCGGCAATGCCCGCTGTCGCCATCGACTGCTCTTCGATGGCGGCCGCCACCGAGGTCGCGATCGAGTCCAATTCCGACACCGCGCCGATCACCTGGCCCATCATCGCCGCCGCCTGCCGGTTGACGTCGGTGATGTAGGTGAGCCGCTGGCTGATGCGCTCGGTGCTGCGGCTGGTCTCCTGCGCCAGTGCCTTCACCTCGCCGGCCACCACCGCGAAGCCCCGCCCGGCCTCGCCTGCCCGGGCCGCCTCAATCGTCGCGTTGAGCGCCAGCAGAGTGGTCCGTCCGGCAATTTCGCGAATCAGCCCCGCCACCTCACCGATCTCGGCCACGCCCACCGATAATGCGTCGAACACCTTGCGCGTCTCGTCCACCCGCCCGACCGCCGCCCGGGTCGCGACGGCGGCGCGTTCCATCTGTTGCGCCACCTCGCGGATGGCCTGGCTCAACTCCCCGGCCCCCGCCGCCGCCGCGTCCGCGCTGCGCCGGCTGGAGTCGGACTCGAGCGCGACATCGCCGGTCCCCGTGGTGATGGTGGTCACGCTCGCCTGCACCTGCTCGGCGAGCGCCTGCATCTCGCGGGACATGCCGAGTACTCCCGCGATCGCCTCGCCGCTGACGTCCTCGATCATCCCGCCGATTTCGCGGATCGCACTCACCCGCGCCGCCTCCGCCTCGGCTCGCAAAGCCTCCTGCTCCGCCGCCATGTCACGTGCGCGCCGGGCGCTGTCGCGGAAATGCGCCGTCGCCATGACCAGCTTGGCGATTTCGTCCCTGCCGCGCGGGGCTGGTACCACGACATCGAGATTGCCCGATGCGAGTTCATCGACGATCCCGATCGCGCGGACGATCGGGCGGACGATACCGCGCTGGATGAAGATGAACGCGCCGCCGCCGATCACCGCCGCGAGTAACAGGACCGCCAGGGTGATCGCCAGGGTCGTCCGCGATTGTAATCGCTCCCGGTCGAGCGCCCCCTCGATCGCCCGCCCCGTCTCATCCTGCGCCGCCAGCAAGGCGTCGATCGAAGCGCTCGCCGCGCCCCACCACTCCTTCGCCGTGATCGGCCAGGCCGCACCCTGGACGGCCGCCCCCAGCACAGCCTGCCGGGTCGGCCCGAAGGTCTCCAGCCAGGCCCTCCGCGCGTCGAGCGCGCGCTGTCGGACGCTAGGCGAGGCGGCGTCGAGCAGCGGGAGGATCGTGGCCCAGTCGCCGTCGATGCGGCCGCCGATCGCCCCGAGGGCGACGAGCTGTGCCGGGCCGGGCTTGCCGCCGCCGGCGATCATGCCGTTCAGCGACCCTCGCTCCCGACCCGCGAATTCGCTCGCGTCGGCCAGACGGTCACGCAGGGTGGTGAGCAGGCCGATTTCGTCGGACACCGACGTGCGGCTGTCGATCCCCCGCCGGAGTGCGACCACCGCGTCAATCGCCGCGGTGGCGCCCGCGAACCACAAGGCCGGCGTCAGCGGGACGGCGGGGCGGCCGGCCAGAGTGTCGTCCACCTGGGTGCGCAACGCGACCAGCCGCCCATATGCCGGGCGGAGCGCCTCGGCCTGCGGGTCGCCTTCCATCGCCGACCCTAGCGCGGCATCGATGCTGGCGCGGCGCGCGGCGATCGCCGTGCGGGTCTCCTCGCTGACCGATTTCGGGTCGGCAAGCGCGCCGTTGGTCAAGCCGCGCTCCATCGCGAGCGCCCCCGCCACGGTGTTCAGCCGGGCGCTGGTGGCATTCATCGCCTGATGCGCGTCAGCCGTTCCCGAAAGCCGCCATGCCTGCGCCGCGTCCCATCCCAGCCGCCCGGCCAGCGCCAGGCCGAACAAGGCGATGACGCCGATGAGTCTCGGGCCGATCGACATCAGGCTCTCCACGGATATTCAGTGGTCGAGCCTCGCCGGGATTGTTGAGCAAAGTGTTAAATTGGGTGCCTTAAAGCGGTGGATGCTGCCGGTCCGTCCCCGCCGCCCGCTCCCAGGCTCGCGCTACCCTGAGCACACTCGCCTCGTCGAAATAGCGCCCGGCGAACTGCACGGAGAGCGGGAGCCCGCCGCTGGACAGACCCGCCATCATCGCGATGGCGGGATGCCCGGTGACGTTGAAGGGGGTGCGGGCCTGCCGCGGATAGGTCCGCGCCGTGGTCTGCGCGTCCTCGATCCGGCTCGCGGGGTCCATCGATGAGGCGCAGAGCAGCACGTCCACCTCGCGAAGTGCGGCCTCCACCGCCGCGATCATCTGCGCCCGCCGCCGCTGCGCGTTCACATAGTCGCCGGCCTGCAGGAAGGCGCCGGCCATCAGGCGTTGGCGGCCGAGCTTGCCGTAATTGCCGGGCTGGCTGCGCAGCCAGGGCGCGTGGATCGACCAGGCCTCGCTGTTGAGGATGATGCGGTTGACGGCGGCGAACTCGCCGAGAGTGGGGAGCGTGATGTCGGTGACGATGGCCCCCTCCGCCGCCAAGGTCTTGGCCACCGTCTCCAGCGCGGCCGCCGCCTCGGGGTCGGCCACCAGATCCGCCTCGTGAAAATGGCGGACGAAGCCGATGCGCAATCCGCGCACGCCGCGTTCGATCCCGGCCGCGTAGTAGCGCTTGGGGGCGGGGCGGCTGCCCTGGTCGGCCGGGTCGTAGCCCGCCAGCGTATCGAGCAGCAGAGCGTTGTCGGCCACGCTGCGCGTCATCGGGCCGACATGGTCGAGCGAGAAGGCCAGCGGGAACACCCCGCGCCGGGAGACCAGCCCGTAGGTCGGCTTGAAGCCGACGATGCCGCAGGCCGAGGCGGGGTTGCGGATGGAGCCGCCGGTATCGGTGCCGAGCGCGAGCGGGAAGAACCCCGCCGCCAGCCCGGAGCCGGAGCCCGAGGAGGAGCCGCCCGGATGGTGATCGCGGTTCCACGGGTTGCGCGCGGGGGGAAAGGGGAGGTCGAACGACGGCCCGCCGATGGCGAATTCATGGGTGGACAGCTTGCCCATCACGATGGCGCCGGCCTGGCGCAGCTTGGCCACGCAGGCCGCGTCCGCCTGGGCGTGGTTGTCGAGCAGCACGCGGGAGTGGCAGGTGGTGGGCAGGCCGGCGACGTCGATGATGTCCTTGATGCCGACGGGGACGCCATGCAGCGGCCCGCGGATCCGCCCGGAGGCGATCTCGGCCTCGGCGGCCTTCGCGGCCGCCAGGGCCGCTTCGTCGTCGCGGCGGATGAAGACGTTGAGCGCGGGGTCCAGCGCGTCGATGCGGGCATGGAGCGCCTGCATGAGGTCGACCGGCGAAAAGCGCCTGGCCGCGAAGCCGCGCACGGCCTCGGAGGCGGTCAGCCAGTGCAACTCGCTCACAGCGTGTCCCCCGCCTTCATCGGCGGCCAGGGCTCGGCGGCGGGGTCTTCCGGCGTGCGCATGATGCCGCGATGGAGCCCGGCCTGGGCGAAGGCGGCCGCGACGTCTTCGGGGTGGTCCGCCAGCGCCTTGTCGAGCCCGGCGATGCGGGCGACGGCTTCCATCATTGTCTTGTCCATGACGCGATCCTTGCTCATTCGGGGATCATCGTGCAGGACGTGCGGCGGGCCGGGAAGGGCAAAAAAAGGGCGGCGCGTGTTATCGCGCCGCCCATCAAGGTGCCGCGTCGGCCAGAGGCTCTGACGCGGGGTAGGAGGGAGCTCGAAGCCAGCCAATGGCCTCGGGACGTGTTATGCACCCGAAGTGGTCAACAGATCGTTAAGATCGCCTGTCTTTTTCGTAGGATTTCACCGCGGTGCCGTATTATTTTCTGTGCCGTTGCTCAATCGGGGAGAATTCACCGTCATGACCGCCCCCATTCAACGCCGCGGCGCCCTGGCCGGGCTCAAGGTGCTGGAAATCGGCCACTACATCGCCGCCCCGTTCTGCACCCGGGTGCTGGCCGATCTCGGCGCCGAGGTGATCAAGCTGGAGCCGCCGGAAGGCGATCCGGTGCGCGGCTGGGGCGCCCGCAAGGACGGCCACCCCGTGTGGTTCAGCATCCATGGCCGCAACAAGCTCTCCGTGGTGGTGGACCTCAAGCGCGAGCGGGAGAAGGCGCTGGCTTTGGCCACGCGCGCCGACGTGCTGGTGGAGAATTTCCGGCCCGGCCAGCTTGAGCGCCTCGGCCTCGGGCCGGAGGTGTTGCACGCGCTCAATCCGCGCCTGGTGATCGCCCGCATCTCCGGCTTCGGCCAGGACGGGCCCTATCGCGACCGACCCGCCTTTGGCGCGATCGGCGAGGCGATGGGCGGCATCCGCCACCTCACCGGCCATCCCGCCGGGTTGACCGAGCTGCCCCCGCCGCGCTGCGGGATTTCGATCAGTGACGATCTCGCCGGGCTCTATGCCGCCATCGGCCTGCTCTCCGCGGTCTATGAGCGCGATGTCACCGGGACCGGCAAGGGGCGTATCATCGACATCACTTTGGTCGATTCCGTGCTCAACCTCATGGAGGGGATGCTGCCGGAATACGCGCTCGACGGGCGCATCCGCCAGCCCGCCGGCGCCGGGCTGCCGACGGCGGCGCCGACCAACACCTACCCCTGCGCCGATGGCAAATGGCTGTGCATCGCCGGCAATTCCGACCTCATTTTCCGCCGCCTCGCTGGCGTGATCGGCCGGCCCGAAATCGCCGACTGGCCGCGCTTCGCCAACAACTTCGAGCGCTGCGCCCATGTGGTGGAGCTTGACGGCATCATCGCGGACTGGACCCGCACGCAGACCGGCGCCGCCGCCGAGGCCGCGCTGGAGGCGGCGGATATTCCCTGCTCCCGCCTGTTCGACATCGCGGACGCCGCGGCCGACCCGCATCTGATCGCCCGCAAATCGGTGCTGCCGATCGATGACCCGCTGATCGGCCGCACGCTGCATTTCGGCCCGGCGATCCGCTTCGATGGGGAGGCGCCGGAGGATGCGATCGCTTGGACCGGGCCGGCGGTGGGGGCGCATAACGAGTACGTGTTTGGGAGTTTGCTGGGGAAGGGGTGAAGGAAGAAAGCGCTCCTTTTTTGAAAAAAAGGAGCAAAAAACTTTTATTCGTTTGCTGCGGGGCCTCCCGGGAGAGGCGGAGCCAAACGGATAGAAGTTTTTTTGGTTCTTTTTTTTCAAAAAAGGACCGCTTTCTTGCTTGTGATCCCAATCTTTCCTGATGCTTGCAGCGTCACGTTGATGTATGAAACCCGCCATGTCCGCGAGGGTCATGATATTGCGCCGGATCGCCCCGCTGCTGCTGGCCCTTGCGCTGGCGGCTTGCGGGTCGACCCGCGGTGCGCCGACGCCGGTGGCCGCATCGGCGCCGGCGGGGAGCCATCACCCTGGCCTGACCTGCGCGCCCTTCGCGCGGGAACTCTCCGGCATCGCGCTCTATGGCGAGGCGGCGAGCTGGTGGGATGGGGCGGGGAGCCAGTACAAGCGGGGGAGCAAGCCGGTGGTGGGCTCGGTGCTGGTGTTCCGCCGGTCCTCCCGCCTGCCGTCGGGCCATGTCGCGGTGGTTTCGCGCATACTGACGCCGCGTCAGATCCAGGTGTTCCAGGCCAACTGGGTGCCCAACGAGCTCGATCGCGACCAGCTGGTGGTCGACGTTTCGGCGGGCAATGACTGGTCGGAGGTGCGGGTGTGGTATCCGCCGGTCAACCAGCTTGGGGTTCATGAATACGCCGCCTACGGCTTCGTGCTGCCGCCGCGCCCGGCGAGCTATGACGAGCTGGCTCAGGCGATGCAGCCGGCGGCGCTCTATGCCGTCAGTTCGCGCGGGCGGCAGCCGCCGCGGGCGCGGACGTTTGGGAGTTGAGGGAACGGAAGCGGTGCGCTTCGGAGCGCCCCCGGGGACGCGCCGCGCCAACGGATAGAAAAGTTTTTGCTTCTTTTTTCAAAAAGAAGCGCTTTCTTGCTTTCCTCACGCGCAGACGGAGTTCTTGATCCATGCATGTAAGCCATGACGACCTGCTGAGCGACGTGCTCGGCCTGCTGACGGGCGAGCATGACCCGATTGCCAATGCAGCCAATATCGCGGCGGCGATCTGGCAGCACATGGCGGAGATCAACTGGGCCGGGTTCTATCTGCGCCAGGGCGAGACGCTGGTGTTGGGGCCGTTTCAGGGCAAGCCGGCCTGTGTGCGCATCCCGATCGGGCAGGGGGTTTGTGGCACGGCGGCGGCCAGCGCGATGACGCAGGTGGTGGCGGATGTGCATGCGTTTCCCGGCCATATCGCCTGTGATTCCGCGTCCAACTCGGAGATCGTGGTGCCGCTGATCCGGGATGGGCGGGTGATCGGGGTGCTGGATATCGACAGCCCGCGCTTCGCCAGGTTCGGGGCGGACGAGCAGGCGCTGTGCGAACGGATCGCCGCCGCCTACGTCGCCTCTCTCGCGGCGTGAGGCGGCTCGGCGCCCTGGTTCTGCTGCTGCTGGCCGCTGCGGCGCCGGTGGCCAAGAAGCCGGCGCCGGCGGTGCCGGCCGCGAAGCCGGCGGATATCGCCGAACAGCTCGCCATGCTCAACTTCGACGCCAACCCGCAATGGGCGGTGCCGCCGCGCCTGGTGTTTTCGCGCTGGGCGGGGCCGTTGCGGCTATTTGTGTTCGGCCGGCCCGAGGATCGCGCCGATGCGGCGGAGGCGCTCAGGGCGCTGGCGCGGCCGAGTGGGCTGTCGATGCGGGTGGTGGCCGAGCAGGAGGTGGCGCGGCTGCCGCCCAACGTCTTCCTGGTCGCCGACGCGAACCTGCCAGCGGCGTTTCGCGGGCCGCTCAGGGAGATGCTGCGCAACGCCTTCCTCGATGATGATGCAGCAGTGGATGGGTTCATCGCCGCGGTGGTGGAGACCGCGCCGTGCTGGGTGCTGCCGGTATGGACCGGCGCGGATCGCCAGGTGTTGAAGGCCGCGGTGATCGGCGCGGATGCCGGGCGCAAGCGGGCGGAGACCAAGGCCTGTGTCCTGCGCGCGCTGGGTGGCGGGATCGGGCTGTTGGGGCCGGGGGCCTACCTGCCGGCCAGTGCCTTCGCCCCGCAGGGCGCGGCGAAGCTGTCGCGCGATGACGAGCGGATGCTGCGGGTGATGTACGGCAAGGCGGTGCAGCCGGGCATGGCGCGCGAGGCGATGGTGGCCGAGGCGGTGAGGGCGCTCGGCCCGGCCCCGGGCAAGGCGGTGGGGAAGGCTGTGGGCAAGGCGGCGGGGAAGGCGGCGGGGAAGCCGCCGGCGAAGAAGGGCGCGAAGCCGCCGGCGAAAGCCGCGCCGGCGCCGTGAGGGGCATCGGGGATTGCCCTGATGCGGCCCCCCTCAAAGCGGGCTATGCTCGCACTATATACTGCACCGTCAGTCACAGGGATCGCCGAGCATGTTTCGCCGTTTCGCCTTCATCGCCGCCGCCGTGCTGGTATTTGCCATGGCCATCGCGCCGGGTGATGCGTTCGCGCGGGCGGGGGCTGGCACGTCTTCCGGCAGCCGCGGGACGCGCACCTATTCCGCGCCGCCCTCGACCAATACGGCGACCTCGGCCGCGCCGATGCAGCGCAGCATGACGCCGCAGGCGGCGCCGGCGCCTTCCTATGCCGGGTCGCCGGCGGGGGCGCCGTTCGGCTCGGCGCTCGGTGGGCGGTCGCCGTTCATGTCTGGCCTGATGGGCGGGCTGCTCGGCGCCGGGATTGGCGGGATGTTGTTCGGCGGCGGGATGTTCCATGGCATGCATGGGTTTGCCGGGTTCTTCGGCTTCCTGCTCCAGATCTTCCTGGTGGTGTGGATCGGCCGGATGATCTGGCGGTTCTTCGCCGGACGGACGCAGTACGCGGCCGCCGGGCCCGCCGCCTATGCGCGCACGGGCGGGCCGGAGATGATGGCCGGTGGCGGTGGGGGCCAGCCGCCGGTGACCATCACGCCGGCCGACTACCACCAGTTCGAGGAGGAGCTGCACGCCATCCAGGCCGCCTGGTCGGCGCATGATGTCGGCTCGCTGCGGGCGCTGGCCTCGCCGGAAATGGCGAGCTACTTCGCGGAGCAGTTGACCGAGCAGCAGAGCCGCAGCGTGGTGAACACGGTGACGGATGTGCATCTCGATCAGGGCGACCTGTCCGAGGCGTGGTCGGAGGGCGGGCGGGAATATGCCACGGTTGCGATGCGCTTCTCGATGATCGACGTGACGCGGGACCGGGCCGGGCGGGTTGTCGATGGCGATCCGGTGCGGCGGACCCAGGCGGCGGAGTTCTGGACGTTCCTGCGGGTGCCTGGCGGGCGGTGGGTGTTGACGGCGATTCAGCAGGCTAGGTGAGGAAGGGTGTTCTTTTTGTGAACAAAAAGAACCAAAAAAACTTTTTGCTCTGTTCGATGCCGTTGGCTTGGCCATGTGGATAGCTGGGAGCGGTACGCAGCAAACGGATAAAAGTTTTTTGCTTCTTTTTTCCAAAAAAGAAGTGCTTGCTTACTTTCTCGCCATGATTTCCGCCAACCGCCGAAACACCGGCACCGCCGCATCCAGCTCCTCGATCCTGAGCTTCTCCTGTGGCGTGTGCGCCTCGCCGATATCGCCGGGCCCCATGATGACGCAGGGGGCGAGGGCCTGAAGCTCCGAGGCATCGGTGCCGTAGGGGGCGGTGAGGGGGGCCTGGTTGGTTTGCGCGGCGCAGAGGGCGATCAGCGGGTGGCTGGCGGGGAGTTCGGGGGGGAAGCCCTCGCGCGCCTCGGCGAGGGCCAGGCCGGCGCGGGCGGCGGCGCCACGCACGGCATCGAGCACGGGGGTGGGGTCCACCTTGGCGCTGTAGCGGAATTTGATGCGCACGGTGGATTTCGGGACGGTGACGTTCACGGCCGCGCCGTGATTGTCGATGGTGAGGTTGAAGTCGCTGAACGGCGGGTCGTAGTCGGCGTCATGCAGCGTGGGGTCGGTGCGCAGGCGGAGGTAGACCGCCTTCATCTCGGCGAGGAATTCCACGAGGTCCCAGTTGGCGTTGCGGCCTTTGCCGGTGCTGCTGTGGGCCTGGATGCCGGTGGCGACCGCGGTGAAGGCGATATGGGCACGATGGCCGCGCACCGGGCGCATGCGGGTGGGTTCGGCGACCAGGATCGCCGTGGGCCTGGCGCGGCGGGCGAGGTCGGAGCGGGCGGCGATGATGCGGGCGCCGGCTTTGGTGGTTTCCTCGTCGGTGGTGAGCAGGAGGGTGACGGGGATGTCGGCCGGCAGCGAGCGGGCGGCGATGATGCAGGCGGCGACGGGGCCCTTCATGTCGGTGCTGCCGAGCCCGTGCAGGAAGCCATCGGCGATGCGGCCGGACCAGGGGTCCTCGCTCCAGCCGGTATCGGGCACGGTATCCATGTGGCCGGAGAAGGCGATGCCGCCTTGGGGGCCGCGATGGGCGACCAAAGCGCGCTTGGGCACCAGATTGTCGTCGAGATAGTCCAGCCGCTCGATCTCGAAGCCCGCCAGCTCGCGCTCGATGCGCTCGGCGAGCGGCAGGTTGGAGACGAAGCTGCGGCTGTCGATGGCGACCAGGGCGCTGGCCAGGGCATGCAATTCGGATGGCATCGGTTGACCTCGTGGACGGGCGGCGGCAGCCTGACGGCAACAGGAGAGCTGAGCAATGGACGTCGCCTATCTCGACCCGCGCAGCGGTGCAACCTTCGCGATCGACGCGCCACGCTGGTGCGGCGAGGGCCACGCGCCCCTGCTGCTGACACCGCTGCCAGGCATCACCCGCGACCAGATCGACAGGAGCACCCGCAGCCTGTGGCGCTATCGGGCGAGTTTCCCGGTGCTGGTCGCCGACCCCATCACCATGGGCGAGGGCTGCACGCCGCTGGTGGCGCGGCGGATCGGGGGCGCCGAGGCATTGCTGATGTGCGAGTGGTTCATGCCCACCGGCTCCTTCAAGGATCGCGGGGCGAGCGTGATGCTCTCCATCCTGCGCCAGCAGGGCATCTCCGAGGTGCTGGAGGACAGCTCCGGCAATGGCGGCGCCGCGGTCTCCTGCTACGCGGCGGCCGGCGGCATGCGCGCCACCATCATGGCGCCCTCCTCCACCAGCCCGGCCAAGACGGTGCAGATGCGCGCCCATGGCGCCGCCGTCGAGCTCATCCCGGGTTCCCGCCAGGCGACGTCGGACGCCGCGGTGGCGCGCTCGGCGGAGGTGTTCTACGCCAGCCACAACTGGCAGCCCTTCTTCCTGCAAGGCACCAAGACGCTGGCCTATGAGCTGTGGGAGGATCTTGGCTTCCGCGCGCCGGACAACGTGATCGTGCCCTGCGGCGCCGGCTCCAACGTGCTGGGCTGCGAAATCGGGTTCGCCGAGCTGCTGCGCGCCGGCGAGATCGACGCCATGCCACGCATCTTCGCCGCCCAGCCCGCCAATTGCGGCCCCATCGCCGCCGCTTTCCTCGAGGGAATCGACACCATGCCGGACCGCCCGGTGCTACCGACCATGGCCGAGGGCACCGCGATCGCCCAGCCGCTTCGCCTGCGCGAATGCCTGGGCGTGCTGCGCGAGACCGGGGGCGGCGCGGTGCTGCTGTCCGAGGCCGAAATTGCCGCCGCCACGCTGGAGCTCGCGGGCATGGGCATCTACGCCGAGCCGACGAGCTGCCAGGCCGCCGCCGCTTTCGCCCGGCTGCTGGAATCGGGCGCCATCACGCCGGAGCAGACCACGGTGATCGTGCTGACCGGCAGCGGCCTCAAATCCACGCCGCGCATTGCCGAGCTGCTGGGGGTATCGCTGTGAGCCGCCGCATCGCCCTGCTGGGCTTCTCCATCGAGTGCAACCGCTTCGCCCCGGTGGCCCACGAAAAGGACTTCGCGGAGAAGACGCTGTTCCGCGGCCCCGCCATGCTCGCCGAGGCCCGCGCCGCGGCACCCCGCATGCTCGCCGAACTGCCCGGCTTCGTCGCCGACATGGATGCGGCCGGCCCCTGGGAGCCGGTGCCCCTGGTGATCGCCATGGCCGAGCCCAACGGACCGACCGAAAGCGGCTTCTTCCGCGCCTTGCTCGCGGAAATGGAGGCCGGACTTCGCGAAGCCGGGCGGCTCGATGGCGTCTATTGCGTGATGCATGGCGCGGGGCTGGTGGAGCATGACGACGACCCCGAGGGCACCATCCAGACCATGGTGCGCAGCATCGTCGGCCCGGATGTCCCGGTGGTCGCCAGCTACGACCTGCATGGCAATATCTCGGACGCCGATATCGCCACCATCAACGGCTTCGTCGGCTACCGCACCAACCCGCATATGGACATGCGGGAATGCGGCATCGAATCGGCGCAACTGCTGCGCCGGCTGCTGGACGGCACGAAAACCCATATCGCCAAGGTCCGCCTGCCGATCGTGCCGCCGACGGTGACGATGCTGACCGGCAAGGATGCACCGAACCGCCCCTATGGCGAGCTGATCGACCTCGGCCAGCAGCGCATGCGCGAGGCGCCCTACGCCGGGCGCGTGCTCAACGTCTCCGTCATGGGCGGCTTCGCCTTCGCCGATACCGCGTTCAACGGCCTCACCGCCGTGGTGACGGCCACCGACCAGGACGCCGCCGAGGCGCTGGCGCTGGAGATCGCCACCGCCGGCTGGGCGCGCCGGGCGCAGTTCCACCCCCGCCTCACCCCCCTCGCCGAGGCGGTGGAACTCGCCCGCCACGCCGGGCACAACGGCAAGCCGGCCCTGGTATTCGCCGATGTCGCCGATAACCCCGGCGGCGGCGGTCGGGGCAACACGATGTTCATCCTGGAAGCCTTCCACACCGCCGGCATCAGCGGCGCCCTGTGCGGCGTGATCTTCGACCCCACGCTCGCCGCCGAAGCGCACCGCCTCGGCGAGGGCGCGCACTTCCCCGCGCATTTCAACCGCGCGGCCGATTCCGACTTCTCCAAGCCCTTCGCCGCCCCCGCCGTGGTGCGCCGCCTGCATCCGGGCCCGGTGCAATGCCGCCGCGGCATTTTCGCCGGCTCCATCGTCGATCTCGGCCCCTCCGCGGCGATCGATCTCGACGGCATCACCGTGGTGGTGATCTCCCAGCGCGTGCAATGCGCCGACCCCGCATTTTTCGAATCCTTCGGGCTCGATATCGGCGCGGCCAAGGTGGTGCACGTGAAATCCCGCGGGCATTTCCGCGGCGGCTTCGACGAGTTCTTCAAGCACGAGCAGGTGATCGAGGTGGACACGCCCGGCCTCACCTCGCCGATGCTCGCCCATTTCGCCTGGCGCCATCTGCCGCGCCCGGTGGTGCCGCTCGACGGGCATACGACCTGGACGGGGGCCGCGCCATGAAACTCGCCGATCTGCCGACCCCCTGCCTGGTGCTGGATCGCGGGATTCTCCAGCGCAACCTTGACGCCATGGCAAGCGCCGTCGGCCGCCATGGGGTGGCGCTGCGGCCGCACATGAAGACCGCGAAGTCGATCGATGTCGCGCGCTTGGCGCTGGAGACCTGCCTGACCAGAACGCCGGGCATCACCGTCTCCACCCTGGCGGAGGCCGAGTATTTCATGGCCCATGGCATCACTGACCAGCTCTACGCGGTCGGCATCACGCCGGAGAAGCTGGAGCGGGTGGCCGCGCTGAATGCGTCCGGCGCGGAGATCATGGTGATTACCGACGATGTCGATGTCGCCGGGGTGATCGGCGGCCATGCGGGCGCGGTTCGGGCGCTGATCGAGGTAGATTGTGGCGAGGCGCGCGGCGGCATCGCGCCGGACAGCCCGGCATTGCTGGAGATCGCCACCCGGCTCGGCAGCCGCCTCGCCGGCATCATGACCCATGCCGGCCACTCCTATTCCGGTCGCTCGATCGGCGACATGGAGACCATCGCCGAGACGGAACGCCAAGGTGCCATTGTCGCCGCCGAGCGCATGCGTGCGGCCGGCCATGCCTGCCCGATCGTCTCTATGGGCAGCTCCCCCACCGCGCTCTACGCGGGCTCGCTCGATGGCATCACCGAGGTGCGGGCGGGTGTCTATATGCTGGGGGACCTGTTCCAGGCCGAAATCGGCACCCACGGCCACGCCGACATCGCGGTGACCGTGCTCACGAGCATCATCGGCCGCCGCCCGGCGGAGGGGCGCATCGTCGTCGATGCCGGCGGGATCGCGCTGTCGAAGGACCGCAGCACCGAGGCCGCGCCGCATGACTGGGGCTTCGGCCATGTCCGCGACATCCATGGCGCGGCGAGCCTCGGCCACGCGCTGGTGAAGCGCGCCAACCAGGAGCACGGCGTCATCGACCTCGACCCCGGCGTGCCCGGCCCCGGATTGCGCATCGGCGACAAGCTGCGCATCGCCCCCAACCATGTCTGCATGACCTCCGCCGCGCATGACCGCTACTTCGTGGTGGATGGCTCCGACGAGGTGATCGCGGTGTGGCGGCGGATCAACGGATGGTAACGCCGTTGACATTCATCGCCGCTACCCATTGCGGCGCCCCACGGCTTTACCTATAACCCGCCGCGCTGCCTGGAGAGGTGACAGAGTGGCCGATTGTGACGGTCTCGAAAACCGTTGTACGTGCAAGCGTACCGTGGGTTCGAATCCCACCCTCTCCGCCAGATACCCGTTTTTGCCCGTTCGCAATCGACCGCAGGCACCCCAAAAACCCCAGGAAATCCGCTAGATTGCAGGCAATCCCCGCCCGCAATCCGCCGCTTGCGTCCGTTCCCGTTCGCGTGTCATGGTATGGAACCACGGACGGGACGGATTCGCATGGCCAAGACGCCGGGGCTTTCCGCATTGAAGGTGAAGACCGCCGAGCCGGGTAAGTATGGCGATGGCGACGGCTTGTATCTGCTGGTGCGGGACGCCGATTCCGCCTTTTGGTTCTTTCGCTACAAGCGGGGCGGGCGCTCCCGTGAGATGGGGCTAGGCCGGGCGCGTGGGCGGAATAGCGTCACTCTCGCCGAGGCGCGCGAGAAGGCCGGCGCCCTCTGGCGGATGCACCGGGCGGGGATTGATCCCCTGGCCGCCCGCGATGCCGAGCAAGCCGCCGCCAAGGCCGCCGCCCAAGCCGATACCGCCCGCGCGATCACGTTCCGCACCTGCGCCCGCTACTATCTGGACGCCCATGAGAAGAAATGGACGAACCCCAAGCACCGGGACCAGTGG
>CAIYPH010000513.1 GCA_903928045.1 uncultured Rhodospirillales bacterium | reverse complement strand
GCGCTTCCAGCCGTCCCGTCCGCGCCCACCCCCGTGCCGCCGGCGATGGTCAGGTTGCGCAGCGTCACGGTCCCGCCGGTCATCACGACATCGGTGAAGCCGCCATTGCCCAGCAGCGTGATGGTCCCGCCGCCGTCGATCGTCACGCCCTGCGCGATGGTCAGCGAATGGGTCAGCGTGATCGTGCCGCCGGAGCTGAACACCAGCGTATCGCCCGGCGCGGCGGCGCCGATCGCCGTGGTGAGGGCGGTCTGCGTATCGGTGGCTATCTGAATGGTGCTCATGCGCGATCCGCCTCCGCGATCAGGCGAGGTTACGCCGGTCGATCACCCGGCGCGCCTTGCCGAGCGAGCGCTCGATCCCGCCGGGTGGCACGATCTCGACGCGAGCGGTCACGCCGACCAGCTCCTTGATCCGCGCGGCCAGCTCCCGCCCGGCGCCATCGGCCGCCGGCCCGATCGCCTCGGGCCGCGCTTCCACCTGCACCGCGATTTCGTCCATCCGCCCCTCGCGGGTGAGGATGATCTGGTAGTGGCCGGCGAGCACCTCGAAGCGGAGGATCTGCTCCTCGATCTGGGTGGGGAAGACGTTGACCCCGCGGACGATCAGCATGTCATCCGAGCGCCCGGTGATCTTCTCCATCCGGCGCATCGAGCGCGCGGTGCCCGGCAGCAGGCGGGTGAGGTCGCGCGTGCGGTAGCGGATGACGGGCATCGCCTCCTTGGTGAGGGAGGTGAACACCAGTTCGCCCTTCTCGCCATCGGGCAGTGCCGCGCCGGTCTCGGGGTGGATCACCTCCGGGTAGAAATGATCCTCCCAGATATGCAGCCCGTCCTTGGTCTCCACGCATTCCTGCGCGACGCCCGGCCCCATCACCTCGGACAACCCATAGATATCCACCGCATCCATGGCGAAGCTGCGCTCGATTTCCTCGCGCATCGCGTTGGTCCAGGGCTCGGCGCCGAAAATGCCGAGCTTGAGGCTGCTCGCGCGCGGATCGAGCCCGGCGGCGCGGAAATGGTCGAGGATCGCCAGCATGTAGCTCGGCGTCACCATGATGATCTCCGGCCGGAAATCATGGATCAACTGCACCTGCTTCTCGGTCTGCCCGCCGGACATCGGGATGACCGTGCAGCCCAGTCTCTCCGCCCCGTAATGGGCGCCGAGCCCGCCGGTGAACAGCCCGTAGCCATAGGCGACGTGCACCGCCATCCCCGCCCGCGCGCCGGCGGCATACATCGAGCGGGCGACGAGATGCGCCCAGGTGTCGATATCCCCCTGCGTGTAGCCCACCACGGTCGGCTTGCCCGTCGTTCCCGAGGAGGCGTGGATGCGGGCGATCTTCTCGCGGGGCACGGCGAACATGCCGAAGGGGTAGTTGTCGCGCAGGGTGTGCTTGGTGGTGAAGGGGAACTTCGCCAGGTCGGCCGGGGACTTCAGATCCTCCGGATGCACCCCGGCGGCATCGAAGGCGGCGCGATAGTGGGGCACATTGGCATAGGCGCGATGCAGCGTGACGCGCAGGCGCGCGGTCTGCAGCGCGGTGAGTGCGTCGCGCGAGGCGTGCTCGATGGCATCGAGGCCGATACGTCCGGTCATGCAGGAAGGTCCTGGAAGAAGGGCTGGCCGAGGCCGCGGGAATGGCCGCGGAATTCGGCGATCACGCTGCCATCGGGGGCGGTGACGGTGACGTCGTAGATGCCGGACCGGCCGGCGCGGGTCCGCTCGGCGGCCACCGCGGCCAGCCGCATGCCGAGCCTGGCCGGGCGCAGGAAGGTGACGGCGCAGTGCTGCGCGACCACCCTCTCATTATAGGTGTTGCAGGCGAAGGCGAAGGTGCTGTCGGCCAGGGTGAAGATGAAGCCGCCATGGCACATGCCATGGCCGTTCACCATGTCCGCCCGCACCTCCATGCTGAGGCGGGCGGCGCCGGGGGCGACATGCTCGAGCGCCATGCCGAGCGATTTGGAGGCGGGATCATCCGCCCACATCGCATCGGCACAGGCCCGGGCGAGTTCCTCTGGCGTCACGCGCGCTTCCCGGTGAATCTCGGGGTGCGCTTTTCGAGGAAGGCGGCAACCCCTTCCTTGTGATCGGGTGTGCGGCTCGCCTCGCCCTGGTAGTCGCGTTCGAGGTCGAGCTGGGTGTCGAAGTCGTTATGGGCGGAGGCCCGCAGGGACTTGCGGATCAGCACCAGCGCATGGCCAGGCATGGCGGCGAGGCGGGCGGCCATTTTGTGGCCTTCCTCGGCGAGCTTGTCGTCATCATAGACCGCCCAGATCATCCCCCAGGCCAACGCCTGCTCGGCCGGCACCCGCTCGGCCAGCATGGCCAGCGCGCGGGCACGGCCCTCGCCGGCGAGGCGGGGCAGCAGGAAGGTGCCACCGCAATCCGGGATCAGGCCGATTTTGGAGAAGGCCTGGAGGAAATAGGCGGAGCGGCCGGCCAGCACGATGTCGCAGCCCAGCGCGATCGAGGAGCCGGCGCCGGCGGCGACCCCGTTGACGACGGAGACGGAGGGCATGCGCAGGTTGAACAGGCGGCGGGCGATGGGGTTCCAGGTCGCCTCGATCGAATTCCCCGCATCGCCGGAGGGGCGTTCGCCGTTCACCCGGCCTGAGAGGTCGGCGCCGGCGCAGAAGGCGCGGCCGGTTCCCGTGAGCATGAGGGCGCGGCAGTTTTCGTCGGCTTCGGCTTCGTCGATCGCGGCGATGAGGGCGAGGCAGGTCGCCTTGTTCATCGCGTTCATCTTGTCCGGGCGGTTGATGGTGATGACCCGGTAGCCGTCATGGCTTTCCGAACGGATAGCGTCTTCCATTTTTCTCTCCCTTTGCTGCGCAGGCGTTTCCGGGCGAGGATAGACGCAGGATGCGTCCGGCGCCAACGACCTCGGCAGGAGAAACCATGAGCTTCGCCCTCAACCGCCTCGGGCAGATCGCCTTGCAGGTGACCGACGTCGATCGGGCCGAGGCCTTCTATCGCGACGTGCTTGGCCTGAGGCACCTCTACCGCTTTGGCACGTTGACCTTCTTCGATTGTCAGGGCGTGCGGCTGATGATCGAGCAGGTCAATGAGGAAGGCTACGTCAACCGGGCTTCGCCACTCTATTTTACGGTGGCGGACATCACGCTCGCGGTGCGGGAGCTGATGGCCCGCGAGGTGGTGTTTCTCGACCCGCCGTATCTGATCGCCCGGATGGACGACCATGATTTGTGGATGGCGTTCTTTGCCGACCCCGACGGGCATATCCTGGCGCTGATGCAGGAAGCGCCGAAGGGCTATGTCCCCCCCTCGATTTAGAACTTCTCCACCCAGGGGCGCACCTCGACCTCCCAGCTCCAGGCGCTGCGGTGCTGGTGCATCACGTGCCAGTAGGTTTCGGCGATGGCGTCGGGGTCGAGCAGCGAGTCCGGCGCCTCGTTGGGCACGGGGCGGGCCTCCGAGCGGATGCCGCCATCGATGACGAAATGGGCGACGTGGACGCCCTGGGGCGACATCTCGCGGGCCATGGACTGGGCGAGGCCGCGCAGGGCGAATTTGCCCATGGCGAAGCTCGCGGAATTGGCGAAGCCCTTCACCCCCGCGGTGGCGCCGGAGAGGAGGATGGCGCCGTGCCCGGCCGGCAGCATTCGCCTGGCGGCCTGCTGGCTGACCAGGAAGGCGCCGAAGGCGGTGACTTCCAGGCCCTTGCGCAGCGCCTCGGGGTCGAGATCGACCACCGCGCCGCGGACGCGGCCGGAGGCGTTGTAGACCACCACGTCCGGCGCGCCCTGGCGGGCCTCCACCGTTTCGAACATCTCGGCCACGGCGGCCGGGGCGGACGCGTCGCAGGCATAGGCGACGGCGCCGGTCTCGGCGCAGAGGCCGGCGAGCTTGTCGATCCGCCGGGCGGCGACGGTCACCGCGATGCCGTTGCGGGCGAAGAGGCGGGCGAGGGAGGAACTCAGGCCCGGCCCGGTGCCGACGATCAGCGCGCTGCGATAGGCCATGCACGTCTCCTTTGCGAAGGGTTCCACTGGTGAACCGGAGCCTGCGACCCTACGTGTGCAGCGGAAACAGGGAAGGATGCCGCCATGGATGCCACGCCACCGATTGCCCGTATCGATATCATCTCGGACGCGATCTGCCCGTGGTGCTATATCGGCAAGCGCCAGCTCGAACGCGCGCTGCCCATGCTGGCCAAGGACGTGCTGGTGTTCGAGGTGCATTGGCACCCGTTTCAGCTCAACCCCGACATGCCCGCGGAGGGCGTGGAGCGGGCCGAATACCGCCGGCAGAAATTCGGCTCCGAGGCGCGCATCCGGGAGATCGATGCGCGGGTGAAGGCGGCCGGCGCCGCGGTCGGGCTCGATATCCGCCATGACCTCATGCTGCGCACCCCCAACACGGTGAACGCCCACCGGGTGATCTGGCTGGCGGGGCAGGTCGGCGTGCAGGATGCGGTGGTGGAGGCGCTGTTCCGCGGGTTTTTCACCGAGGGCGCCGATATCGGCGACAGCGCGACGCTGGCGCGGATCGGCGAGGCCAATGGCATCCCGCACGGCCGTGTCGCCGCCATGCTGGCGGGCGATGAGGGGCTGGCCGTGGTGCTGTCGGAGGATGATCTGGCGCGGCGCTCCGGCATCAACGGGGTGCCGAGCTTCATCATGAAGGGGCATGTGCTGTTCTCGGGCGCCATGCCGGCCGAGACCATGGCGGAGGCCTTCGCGCAGGCCTGGAATATTCTGAGCAAACAGGCGGCCTGACGAGCGGGCGCGCCAAAGCGCCCGCGCATCGCCATCAGGCCATGCCGGTTATGAGGTCTGCGAGCGTGCGATGCGGCCAGGGTGGACCGCGTTCGCGGGCGGGAGTCCGCGCGCCGGGGCACGGTTTGCCCCTGCGGCGACGCGCGCAATACCGGCCCACGCCCTGCCCGGCCCGCCAGGGCGCCGGTACGGCAATCCATTCCTCATAGGGCTCGGTCTCCCCGAACGACTCCACGTCCTGCTCGGCACGCAGCACCACCGCCATCACGCCGGGGAAGGCGATGTCACGCGGACGCAGCCTGACCCTGCCCAGCAGGGCAGTCAGCAGCGCACACAGCATCGCGCCGAGAAGGGCGGCGATGCCGGGCGTGGCGTCCGGGGAATGGCGGGGCGGGCGGGTCATAAGGTGACGGTCACTCCTGATTGCGAAAAAGACAACATAACCAACATTTCTGTCGAAGGCAAGCTAAATTTCTCAGTCTTCGCAAATTTTCTTGCGTCTGTCCGGTCGCCGTGGATCAAGCGAAGCGCTTCTTTTTTGAAAAAAAGAAGCAAAAAACTTTTATTCCTTTTGCCCTGTACCGCTCCCAACCCTCCGGTGAGGCACGCCAACGGCAACGAAGTTTCAAAAAGTTTTTTTGGTTCTTTTTGTTCACAAAAAGAACATTCTTGCTGTCCCTTACTTATATTTCACCGGCCCGATACCGGCGCAAGGGTGGCAATGCCGGAGCCCCCGAGGGTCACGATCCAATCATAGCCAAGGAGTTGGGCGGGGCGGATGGTGGTGGCGTCGATGGCGCCGCCGTTCTGGTCGGCGAGGGCTTGGAAGGCTGGCGTGAGCATCAAAGGTTGCTGGGTGGGTTCGTCGAACAGCAGGGGCCAGTAGGCGCGGCGTTCGATGAGGAGCAAAGCGGGGAGGTGGGTGTCGGTGGGGATGCCGTTGGAGAGCCGGCGGGCGAGGGGGCCGGGGGGGCGGGGGGCGGTGGCGACGAAGACGCGGGCGCCGGGCGGCACTTCGGCGATGAGGGCGCGGAAATCGGCGAGATCGGCGCGCCAGCCCCACCAGGCGATTGCGAGGATGGCGATGCGGGTGAGGGTCAGGGCGGCGAAGCCTGTGATCGCGGGCCGCCCCATGGCTGGTCGCAGGCCGGCGAAGAGCAGGAGGGCGGCCATGAAGGCGAAGCGGGTGTCGAGCGATTGGGTGCCTTTGAAGGCGTAGGGCGCGGCGGCGAAAAGGGCCGCGAGTGTCGCCAAGGCGAGGCCGCTTCCGAGGGGGAGGGCCAGCCGGCGGGCCGTGGCGGCGGCGAGGAGGTAGGCGGCGACCGAGAGCGCGGTCAGCAGGTCGAGCCACAGCAGGTAGCCGGTGAAGGGGGCCAGCAATTGGGCGAGTTTCGCGCCGAGCGGCAGGTATTCGGTGGGGGAGGTGACGGCACCGAGGGGGGCGAGGGCGTAGAGCAAGGCGGGGGGGACGGCGAGGGGGGCAAGTGGCAGCAGCGGGCGGATCGAGCGCGCGTGCCAGGCGCGCGCCGCCTGGTGGCTGCCGATCAGCACGAGGGCGAAGACCACCGCCATCAAGTGGCAGAAGAACAGCGCGGCCATCCCCAGGGTGGTGAGGAGGAGCGGGCGGCGGGCGATCCACAACGCGGCCAGCAGCATCGCGGCGCCGAGCCCGGCGACGAAATTGAGGAAGCCGAGCAGGAAGGCGCCGGAGGGCAGGATCAGCGCGCTGGCGAGCGCCCAGGGCGACACGCGGCCGAACACGGCGCGCTGCATCGCCAGCACGCCGGCGAAGGGCAGCAGCAGCACGATTGCCAGCAGCACCCGGCCGCCCGCGTGCACCGGCAGCAGGCGGAGCAGCGGCGGGCCGATCACGTCGATGGCGAGGTTGGGGATGACGCCCCATTGCACGGTGAACATCGGCGCCAGCATTGGGTCCGCCGCCCCGCGCGCCAGCAGGAAGAGGCGGGCGAGGTGGTTGGGGTAGTCGACCAGCGGCGGTACGTCGACGATCAGCAGCGGCGCCAGCAGCAGCGCCGCGACGAGGCCGATCGCCCAGCGCATCGCGTTATACTCCGTTCGCTTGGGAAGCCGGACTGCCGTCTTTGGGCGGTGGCACGATAATCAGGTTGAAGATCTCCAATTTAGGAAAGGAGAGATGTTCTTTTTGTGAACAAAAAGAACCAAAAAAACTTTTTGTTCCGTTTCATGCCGTTGGCGTACGTAGGCGGGATGGTGGGGCGCGGTACAGGGCAAACGGATAAAAGTTTTTTGCTCCTTTTTTTCAAAAAAGGAGAACTTCCTTCCCCTTCTTCATGTCTAATCGTTCAATTGTAATGCTTATGCCAATGCGGCGCTGGCGAGGCCGAGATAGTCGTCCGCCTCGATCGGGCCGACCAGCGAGAGGGTGGGCGGGGCGGCGAAGATGCGGCGCGCGGTGGCGACGAGATCGGCGATTTCGACCTTGCGCACGGCCACCATGTCCTCCGCCGGGCCGCGGGCCGTGCCGTGGCGGAAGAACTGGCCGGCGAGGTACATGCCGAGTTGGAAGGGCCGCTCCTTCACGCTTGCCAGCTCGGCCAGCATGGTGTTGCGCGCCCGCATGAAATCGCGGCCTTCGATCGCCTCGCCGCAGCTTTTGGCGGCCGCGCAGGCGACGGTGATGACGTCGCGGAGATTTTCCGGCGTCATCCCCGCCTGGATGGCGAACACGCCGGAATCGCTGCCATGGCTGGAGCCGGAGCCCACGCCGTAGACCAGGCCGCGCTTCTTCCTGGAAGAGCGGCGAGGACATGCCGTGGCCGAGGGCCAATGACAGCAGCTTGTGGTCGAGGAAGCCCGGCGCGTCGATGGCGACCGAGGGGAAGCCGAGCGCCATGTTGACCTGGCGGAAATCCGCCCGCGTGTGGACGGCCTGCCCGCCGACATAGATCGGCTTCTCCCGCGCGCCCGCGCCGAGGCCGGACGGGATGGCGGCGAAATGCGTCTCGACCTGGCGGCACAGCCAGGCGTGCTCGATGTCGCCGGTGGCGACGACGACCATCCGCCCCGTCGCGTAGTGGCGGCCGACGAAGCCGATCAGGGCGTCGCGCGTCATCGCCGCGACGACGGCGGGGTCGCCCAGCACCGGGCGGCCCATGGGCTGGTTGGGGTAGGCGGTGGCGATGAAGCCCTCGCTGCACAGGCTGCCGGGGTCGTCGTTCTTGCGGGCGATCTCCTGGGCGATCACCGCGCGCTCCATCGCGACGTCGGCGTCATCGAAGCGGGAGGCGGTGAGCACGTCACCGAGGATGGCCAGCGCGTCGGCCAGCGCGTCCTTCAGGCCGGTGATGTGGTAGGCCGTCATCTCTTGCGAGGTGAAGGCGTTGATCTGGGCGCCGAGGCACTCGACCTCGACGGCGATATCGAGGGCGCTGCGGGTGGCGGTGCCTTTGAAGGCCATATGCTCGAGGAAATGCGCGATGCCGCTCTGCTCCGGTGTTTCGTCGCGCGAGCCGGCGCGAACGACGACCATGACGGCGGCGGACTCGAATTCGGGCAGGCGGGCGGAAATGACCGTTAATCCGTTGGGCAACGCCGATTGTTCGATCTGCATGGACGACTCCTGTGCGGCACCGTCTGGCCAGCCCCGCTGTGGTCGATTAACTGTGGTGCAACCGAGCCGGATGCAAGCGACCATGAGCGATACGCCCCTTCCCGATGCCCCGCGCAGCTTCGAGACCCGCCATGAGGGGGTGTTCGGCGGCCGGCAGGTTGCCTATCGCTGCCTCGCCGGCGAGACCCATCTGACGGACGCGAAGGGCGCCAAGCGGGCGAGTATTTTCAGTTTCTCCTATATCGCCGAGCCTCCGGGCGACCCGGCGGCGCGGCCGGTGGTGTTCGCCTTCAATGGCGGGCCGGGTTCGGCCTCGCTGTGGTTGCATATGGGGGCGATGGGGCCGCTGCGGGTGGTGGTGCCGTCGGATGCCGGGCATGCCGGGCTCGCGCCGTACAGTGTGGTCGCCAACCCGCTGTGCCCGCTCGATATTGCCGATATCGTGTTCATCGACCCGCCGGGCACCGGCTATTCCCGGATGATCGGCGAGGCCAGGCCGGAGGATGGCTGGGGGCTGGAGCAGGATGCCGATATCGTCGGCAAGTTCGTGCAGGCCTGGCTGACCGCGCATCGCCGCTGGGCCTCGCCGCGGTTTTTGTGCGGGGAGAGCTACGGCACCACGCGCGCGGTGGCGGTGGCCGGGCGGCTGGGCGCCGGGGTGGGGGCGCTGGCGTTCAACGGGCTCGGGCTGATTTCGGTGGTGCTGGATTTCCACACCGTGCGGTTCGAGCCGGGCAATCCGCTGCCGGATGTGTGCGCCTTGCCGACGCTGGCGGCGACCGCGCTGCATCACGGGCTGGCGGTGGCGGCGGATCGGGACGCGTTCATCGCGGCGGCGCGGGTGTTCGCGGTGGAGACGTATCTGCCGGCGCTGGTGGCCGGTTCGCGGTTGGACGCGGCGCGGCGCCTTGCGGTGGCGGAGGGGCTGGCGGGGTTCACCGGGCTGTCGGTCGACTGGCTGCTGCGGACGCGGCTGCGCATCGAGCCGGCGCGGTATCGCCGCGAGGTGTTGCGGGATCGCGGCATTTCGCTGGGGCGGTTCGATACGCGGTATACGGGGCGGGATAACGATGCGGCGGGGGAAGTGCCGGAGAATGATCCGTCGTCCTACGCCGTTGGCCCCGCTTATGTTGCCGCGATGAATGACCATCTGACGCGGGCGCTGGCGATCGATTGGGAGCGTCCGTACGTCAACGTCAACCGTGAGGCCGGGCAGAAATGGGACTGGAAGGCGACGCTGCCGGAGGGGGCGACGCGCTGGCCGGCGGCGGTGAATGTGGCGCCGACGTTGGGGCGGTTGCAGCGGGAGAATCCGGGGCTGAAGGTGTGGATGGCCAATGGGTTGTATGACCTGGCGACCCCCTTCTTCGCGGCCGAGACCACGGCGGCCGGCAATGGGATCGATGCCTCGGGGATCACCATGACGTATTATGAGGCCGGGCACATGATGTACCTGCATGAGCCTTCGCTGGAGGCGTTGATGGCGGATATGCGGGGGTGGATTGGGGGGTAGGGGAGATGCCGTTGGCGTATACTTCGCGGGATGGTTGGGGGCGGAACACACCAAGCGGATAGCAGTTTTTTGCTTCTTTTTTTCAAAAAAGAAGCGCTTTTCTTTCTACTTCGCCCCCAGCACCTCAATCGACGTCGACTTGATCAACGCCAGCACCGCCGCGCCAGGCGCCAGATGCAGCCGCGCCACCGCGTCCGGCGTGACCCGGGCGAGCAGGGCGCCTTCGGCCAGCGCGATCTCGACGATCGCCGAACGCCGCGCCTCCTCGGGCACGATTTTGCGCACGGTGCCGGCGATGACGTTCTGCACGCTGATCGCCGTGGGGCGCTCGCCGGCGAGGATCACCTCACGGGCGGGCAGGCGGATGCGCAGCTCCGTGCCGGGCGGCGCCTCCAGCAGGGGCACCCAGAAGGAGGCGGCGCCGGCGGTGAGGCGGGTCAGCGCGCGGTGCGCATCGTGCTCGGCTACGCGCGCGTGCAGCACCGCCGCCGCGTCGTCGCGCCGGGCCAGGGGCAGGTCGGCCCGGGCGGCGATCTCGGTGAGCGAGCCGCGGCCGGTGACGTTGCCGCCTTCGAGGAGCACGACGGAATCCGCGAGTTGCGCCACTTCGTCGAGCGCGTGGGTCACGTAGAGGATGGGCAGGCGCAGGGTCGCCTTCAGGCGGGCGAGGTAGGGCAGGATCTCGGATTTGCGCTCGGCGTCGAGGCTGGCGAGCGGCTCGTCCATCAGCAGCAGGCGGGGCTGGGCCAGCAAAGCGCGGCCGATCGCCACCCGTTGGCGCTCGCCGCCGGACAAGGTGTGGGGCCGGCGGCCGAGGAGGGCGGCGATGCCGAGCAGCGCCACCACGTCGTCGAAGCGGATCGGCCCGGCGGGGGCCCGGCGCAGGCCGTATTGCAGGTTGCGGGCGACCGACATGTGCGGAAACAGCCGGGCATCCTGGAACACCACGCCGATGCGGCGGCGCTCGGGCGGCAGCCATACGCCGCTTTGGGTGTCCGCCAGCACCTCGCCATCGATCGCCACGCGGCACTCATCGGGCCGCAGCAGCCCGGCGGTGCAGGCGATGACGGTGGATTTCCCGGCGCCGGACGGGCCGAACAGCACCGTCACCCCAGGTGCGGGGCCCTCGAAGGCGATGTCGATCGCCATGCCCGGAAAGCGATGGCGCAACCGCACCGAGAGGCTCATCGGCCGAGCGCCGCGTTCAGCCGCCGGCCGGCCCATTCCGACACCAGCAGCCCGGCCAGCGCGAGCATCAGGGAGACCATCGAGAGCTGCGCCGCCTTGGCCTCGCCGCCCGGCGTTTGCAGCGCCGCGTAGATCGCCAGCGGCAGGGTCTGGGTTTCGCCGGGGATGCTGGCCGCGAAGGTGATCACCGCCCCGAATTCGCCGAGGCAGGTGGCATAGGCCATGATGCCGCCGACGAGAATGCCGGGGGCGGCGAGCGGCAGGGTGATGCTGACGAAGCGGTCGAGCCGCCCGGCGCCCAGCGTGCGGGCCGCCTGTTCCAGGCCGGGGTCGGCCGCCTCCAGGGAGAGGCGGACCGCGCGCACCATCACCGGGAACACCATCACCGCGCAGGCCAGGCTGGCGCCGGCGGTGGTGAACACCAGGCGCACCCCGAACCACGCCAGCAGCCAGGCGCCGAACGGCCCATGCACCCCGAAGGTGATCAGCAACAGCCAGCCGGTCACCACCGGCGGCAGCACCAGCGGCAGATGCACCAGAGCATTGAGCGCCGAGCGGCCGGGGAAGCGGGCGCGGGCCAGGATCCAGGCGGTCAGTACTGCCAGCGGCAGCCCGAACCCCACCGCGCGGGCCGCGACCGACAAGGTGAGCCAGACCGTCTCCCACTCTTCCGGGGTCACGTCGCGCTCAATTCACGGTGAAGCCACGCCGCACGAAGGCCGCGCGCCCCTCGGGGCCGGCGAGGAAGGCCAGAAATGCGCGTGCCTCGGCCGTGTCGCCCAGCCGTGTCACCGCGAACGGGTAGGTGATCGGGTCATGGCTGGAGGGCGGGAAGGTCCCGGCGATCGTCACGGCGGGGGACACCGCGGCATCGGTGGCGTAGACGATCCCCGCCGGTGCCTCGCCGCGTTCCACCAGCAGCAGAGCCGCCCGCACCGACTCCGTCCGCGCCAGGCGCGGCGCGACGGCACCCCACAGGCCGAGGTTGCGCAAGGCCTGTTCGGCATAGATGCCAACCGGGACATGCGCGGGATCTCCGGTTGCCAGGCGGCCGGAGGGGCCGAGCAGGGCGGAGAGATCAAACCCGGCGGCGATCTCCACCCTGCGCGGCGCGGCGGCCGGGACCACGAGAACCAATTCATTGCCGAGCAGGGACACGCGGGTGCCCGCGGCGATCAGCCCCTTATCCGCCAGATATTCCATCCATTTCTCGTCGGCCGACGCGAACACCTGCGCCGGCGCCCCCTGCTCGATCTGCCGCGCCAGCGTCGAACTCGCGCCGAATGACAGACGCGGCGGATTATGGCCGGCCCTCGCCCAGAGTGCCGCGACATCCCCCATCGCCTCGGTCAGGCTGGCGGCCGCGAACACCGTCAGCGGCTCGGCGCGGGCGGGGGCGACCAGGCACAGCACCAGCGCCGCGAGCGCCAGGCATCGCCGCAGCCAAGGATATGTGGGCGCTGTCGTCATGCTGCCACCTGGGGTTGCTTATATTCAATTGGATATAGCGCAGGTAAGGTCAGGAAGTCGACAGCGGGTTCGCGGGAGCGGGTAGGGATAAGCGGCTATCGCTCCTCCCTGGTCGGCCCGGTCACAAGGGGATCGGGCTGACTCGTATCATCTCGCCGTGTCGCGTCTCAGCGGGCATGCACATATCGGCCAAACGAACGGCCACATCGGCGGGCTGCGGGATCTTGGATTGGTCCTCGCCGGGGAAGCCAACGCGGCGCAGCGCGGTCGCGACCGGCCCGGGGTCGGCGAGGTTGACGCGCAGTGTGGATTCGCGGGTTTCTGCTGCCCAGCTCAGCACCAGATGGTGCAAAGCCGCTTTGGTGGCGCCGTAGATGCCGAAATAGGCGCCGGGGTTGAGCACGATCCGGCTGGTGACGAACACCGCGCGCCCCTCCGGCGCATTCAGCAGCAGCGGCGCGCAGGTGCGGATGAGGCGCCAATTGGCGGATATGTTGACGGCGACGGCCTCGTTCCAGTCCTTGTCCTGGATATGCGGCACCGGCGTCAGCACGCCGAGCGTGCCGGCATTGGCGAGCAGGATGTCGAGCCGGCCGAAGCGTTCGAACAGGCTGGGCCCGATGCTGTCGAGCGCCGGCCCATCGGTGAGGTCGAGCGGCAGCAGGGTCGCGCTCCCGCCGACGGCGCGGATGGCGTCGTCGGTCTCCTCGAGCCCGCCCTGGGTGCGCGCGGTGATCACCACGTGCGCCCCGCGGCGCGCGAGCTCGACCGCGGTGGCCCGGCCAATGCCGCGGCTGGCGCCTGTTACCAGGGCCACTTTGCCCGCCAGCGACATGGTCAGGACTGCTCGGTCAACAGGCTGAGCTGGCGGCCGTCATTATCCACCATGTCCGGCAGCGGGATCGGGTAGTCGCCACTGAAACAGGCATCGCAATATTGCGGCCGGTCGGGGTCGCGGCCGGCATGGCCGAGGGCACGGTAAAGCCCGTCCTTGCTGATGAAGGCCAAGCTGTCGGCGCCGATCAGCGCGGCCATTTCATCCACCGAATGCCGCGCGGCGAGCAGCTTGCCGCGCTCGGGCGTGTCGATGCCGTAGAAGCAGGAATGGGTGGTGGGCGGCGAGGAAATGCGCATATGCACCTCCGCCGCCCCTGCGGCGCGCACCATCTCGACGATTTTGCGGCTCGTGGTGCCGCGCACGATGCTGTCATCCACCAGCACCACCCGCTTGCCGGCCAGCACCGAGCGATTGGCGGAGTGCTTCAGCTTCACCCCGAGATGGCGGATGCTGTCGGTCGGCTCAATGAAGGTGCGGCCGACATAGTGGTTGCGGATGATGCCGAGTTCGAAGGGGATGCCGCTTTCGGCGGCATAGCCCATGGCGGAGGGCACGCCGGAATCGGGTACCGGCACGATCACGTCAGCCGGCACATTGCTCTCGCGGGCCAGTTCGGCGCCGATGCGCTTGCGCGCGTCGTACACCGCGGTGCCCTCGACGATGGAATCCGGCCGGGCGAAATAGATGTATTCGAACACACAGAAGCGCGGCGCGGCGCGGTTGAACGGCTTGATCGAGCGCACGCCGCTGTCATCGATGATGATGATCTCGCCGGGCTCCACGTCACGCACGAACTCGGCGCCGATGATGTCGAGCGCGCAGGTCTCGCTCGCCAGCACCCAGCTCACCGTCTGGTCGGCGTGGTTGACCCGGCCGAGGATCAGCGGGCGCACGCCCAGCGGGTCCCGCACGCCGATCAGCGCGTTCTCGGTCAGCGCGATCAGCGCATAGGCGCCGATCACCTGCTTCAGCGCGTCGATCAGCCGGTCCACCACGGTGGAATAGAGGCTGATGGCGATGAGGTGGATGAACACCTCGGAGTCCGTGGTGGACTGGAACAGGCAGCCGCGGCGTACCAACGCGCGGCGCAGGGCGGTCGCGTTGGTGAGGTTGCCGTTATGCGCCACCGCGAGGCCGCCGAACTCGAAATCGGCGTAGAGCGGCTGCACGTTGCGCAACACCGTGTCGCCGGTGGTGGCGTAGCGGTTATGGCCGATCGCCCGTGCGCCCTTCAGCGCGCCGATGACGCGGGCATCGCCGTAATTGTCGCCCACCAGGCCCATGCCGCGATGGGAGTGGAAGCGGCTGCCGTCATGGGTGACCATCCCCGTCGATTCCTGGCCGCGGTGCTGCAGCGCGTGCAGGCCGAGCGCGGTGACGGCGGCGGCGTCCGGGTAGTCCCAGATGCCGACGACGCCACACTCCTCGTGCATCTTGTCGTCGTCATGCGGGCCTGTGGACCAATCATGCG
>CAIYPH010000512.1 GCA_903928045.1 uncultured Rhodospirillales bacterium | reverse complement strand
GTGGATTGGGTGACCGGGCTGCTCGGCCACATGAAGGCGCAGGGGCAAACCTTCGTGGACCCGCGGCCGGAAGCAGTGGCGAAATGGACCAGCCATGTGCGCGCCATCGGCGCCGGGCTGCTCTCCAATGAGATCGATTCCTGGTTCACCGGGGTGAACAGCAACGTCGAGGGCAAGACTACCCGCATCATCGCCCGCTACAGCGGCAGCGCACCGGCCTATCGCGCTTGGTGCGACGAGGTGGCGGCCAAGGGCTATCCCGATCTCGTGCTGAGCTGATGGGGCAGGAGAAAGGAAGCAGTTCTTTTTTGAAAAAAAGAACCAAAAAACTTTTATCCGGTTGGCGTCGGTGGTGTTCGGGGAAACTCCGAAGCAAACGGATAGAAAGTTTTTGCTTCTTTTTTCAAAAAGAAGCGCTTTCTTCCCTACCCCCGGCGTTCCCCCGAGCCCCTAAAGCTTCCTAAGCCGCGACTGCAGATCGAACGTATCGATCTTACCGTGCCAGTAGTCGAGCAATGCCTCGCGGTTCAGCAGCACCCAGCGTCCGGCAGCCTCGGCGATCACCGGGTCGAGCTTGCCACGCACCAGCTTGGGCGGATCGCCGATCAGCATCGACGCGGCATCATCGATCCGCATGCGATCACCTGGCTCGACGCAGACCTTGATCCGCGCGGCGTGCCGGGCGCCACCGCGCGGCCCGACCCACACGGTGACGGGCAGGCCGGTATGGCGCGGGAAGAGGTTCGCCATGTCAAAAATGCCGTCGGGCGATCCGGTTGCGCGCCCGGCGCGGCTGGATCGCTTCGATGCCGCCTTGGTCAGTAATCCGAGTGCCATCTTCAACCTCTCGCATTCCGCTATAGCACACCGGGGACGCTTACCCCTTCAACTCCGGGAAATCCTCCTCCCGGAACTCCCCAGCCGCCCGCTCCGTCCGCGCCTCTTCCGCCCCGCGCAACTCCACCCGGCGGATCTTGCCGGAGATGGTCTTGGGCAATTCGGCAAACTCGATGCGGCGGATGCGCTTGTAGGGCGCGAGCGTGGCGCGGATATGCTTGAAGATCGACAGCGCCGTCACCGCGTCCGCCGGGTGATTGCCGCCCAGCATGATGTAGGCCTTGGGCACCACGAGCCGCACCGGATCGGGCGCCGGCACCACCGCGGCTTCGACGATCGCCTCGTGCTCGATCAGCGCGCTTTCCAGTTCGAAGGGCGAGATGCGGTAGTCCGAGGATTTGAACACGTCATCGGCGCGGCCGACATAGGTGATGTAACCATCGGCATCGCGGCTCGCGACGTCACCGGTGCGGTAGACCTCGCCGGAGAGCGTCTCGATGCTGCCGTCGTCCTGCTGGTAGCCCTGCATCAGCCCGGCGGGGCGGCCTTCGAGCGGCAGGCATACCGCGCCCTCATCGGAGTCACGGTCCTCGGCGTCGAGCAGGCGGATGCGGTAGCCCGGCATCGGCACGCCCATCGAGCCCGGTTTCACGGGCAGGCCTGGCGGATTGGCGATTTGCAGCGTGGTCTCGGTCTGGCCGTAGCCGTCGCGGATGGTGACGCCCCAGGCCGCCTCGACTTGCTCGATCACCTCCGGATTGAGCGGCTCGCCGGCGCCGAGCACCTCGCGCAGGCTCACTTGGTAGGACTTGAGGTCCTCCTGGATGAACATCCGCCACACCGTCGGCGGCGCGCAGAACGAGGTCACCTTGTGTTCCACCAGGGCGGACAGCAGCGTCTGCGCGTGGAAGCGGCCGTGATTGGCGATGAAGATGGTGGCGCCCGCGATCCACGGCGCGAAGAAGCAGGACCAGGCATGTTTCGCCCAGCCCGGTGAGGAGACGGCGTGATGGATGTCGCCGGGCTTGAGGCCGAGCCAATACATCGTCGAGAGATGGCCGACCGGATAGGTGCGGTGGCTGTGCAGCACCAGCTTGGGTTTCGCTGTCGTGCCGGAGGTGAAGTAGAGCAGCATCGGCTCGTCGGCGCGGGTGGGCGCGTCCGGCGTGAAGGCGGCGTCCGCGGTCAGCAGCGTCGCGTAGTCCACGCAGCCCTCGGGCGCGCCGCCAGTGGTGATGCGTGGCACGGAGGGCGGCAGCATGGCGAGCTTGCCGGCATCCTCGGCCGAGGTGACGACGAAGCGCACCCGGGCGCGGGCGACGCGTTCGGCGAGGTCGGCCGCCGTGAGCAGCGTCGTCGCCGGCACCACCACGGCGCCGAGCTTCATCGCCGCCAGCATCACCTCCCAGAGCGGGGCGAAATTGCCGAGCATCAGCAGGATGCGATCGCCGCGCTTCACGCCCAGCGCGCGAAGCCCGTTGGCGACGCGGTTGGAGCGTTCGGACAACTGTCCGAAGGTAAGGGTGATTTCACCCGCGCCGGTAACGATGAGGGCCGGGCTGTCGCGCAGCGGACCGGCGGCCAGTTCGGCATCGAACCAGTCGAGCGCCCAGTTGAAATCGGGCAGGTCGGGCCAGCGGAATCCGTCATAGGCGGCGCGATAGTCAGTGCGATGCGCGATCAGGAAGTCGCGCGCCGCACGGAAGGCCGATGTACCGGGCATCTCACGCCACCTCGCCGCGCGCGAGGCCCGAGAGCCACTTGAAGACGACGGAGAAATCCCGCCCGCCTTCGCCGGCATCGTTCAGCGCCTGGTAGATTTCGGCGGCATGGGCGCCGAGCGGGGTGGGGGCGCCGACGCTCTCGGCGGCATCCTGCGCCAGTTTGAGGTCCTTCAGCATCAGCGCCGAGGCGAAGCCGCCGGTGTAGTCGCGGCCGGAGGGGGCGGTGGGCACCGGGCCGGGAGCCGGGCAATAGGTGGTCAGCGCCCAGGACTGGCCGGTGGAGGTAGAGGTGATGTCCCACAGCTTCTGGCGGTCGAGCCCGAGCTTATCGGCCATCACGAAGGCCTCGGCGACGCCGCACATGGCGACCGCCAGCATCATGTTGTTGCAGATTTTCGCCGCCTGCCCGGCGCCGGCGGCCCCCGCATGAATGATGTTCTTGCCCATGCCCTGGAGCACCGGCTTGGCCGCGGCGAAGGCTGCCTCGGAACCGCCGCACATGAAGGTGAGCGTGCCGGCGATCGCGCCGCCGGTGCCGCCCGAAACCGGCGCATCCAGCATCGCGATGCCGCGCCCATCGGCGGCCGCGGCCACTTTCTGGGCGGTGGCGACGTCAATCGTCGAGCTGTCGATCAGGATCGGGCGAGTGTTGATGTTCTCGAGAATGCCGCCCGGGCCGAGATACACGGTATCCACGTGCCGCCCCGCCGGCAGCATGGTGACGATCGCCTCGGCGCCACGGATCGCCTCGGCGATGGTGCTGGCGCCCTTGCCGCCGGCCTCGACGTGCTTGGCCACGAGGTCGGGGTTGAGGTCAAACCCCGTCACGGTATGGCCGGCCTTCAGCAGGTTGGCCGCCATCGGCAGCCCCATGTTGCCCAGCCCGATGAGTGCGATGATCATGACGCCTCCAGCAATTTGCGGGCGATGATGACCCGCATGATTTCGTTGGTACCCTCGAGAATGCGATGGACCCGGAGGTCGCGCACGTAGCGCTCCACCTGGTAGTCCTTGATGTAGCCGTAGCCGCCGTGCAATTGCAGCGCCTCGTCGCAGATGCGGTGGCAGAGATCGGTGGCGAAGCGCTTGGCCATGGCGCAGTGCTTGGTGGCATCCGGCCGCCCGGCATCGAGCGAGGCGGCGGCGCGATGCACCATCAGCCGCGCGGCGTCGAGCTCGGTCGCCATATCCGCCAGCTTGAATTGCAGCGCCTGGAAATCGGCGATCGGGCGGCCGAAGGCACGGCGCTCCTTCACATAGGCGAGCGCGGCATCGAGGCAGGCCTGGGCGCCACCGAGCGAGCAGGCGGCGATGTTGATGCGCCCGCCATCGAGCCCCATCATGGCGAAGCGGAACCCCTCGCCCTCGCGGCCCAGGCGGTTCTCCTGCGGCACGATGCAGTCGGCGAAGTTCACCAAGGCGGTCGGCTGGCTGTTCCAGCCCATTTTGCGCTCGGGGGCACCGAAGGTGAGCCCCGGCGTGTCCTTCTCCACCACCACGCAGGAAATGCCCTTGGCGCTGTCATCCCCGGTGCGCAGCATGGTGACGTAGAGATCGGAAATCCCGCCGCCGCTGATGAAGGCTTTCGAGCCGTTGATGCGGTAGGTGCCGTCGTCCAGCGTCTCGGCGCGTGTCTTCAGCGCCGCCGCGTCGGAGCCGGAGCCAGGCTCGGTGAGGCAGTAGGAGACGAAATGCTCGGCCGAGATGATCTTGGGCAGGAAGCGCGCCCGCTGCTCGTCGTTGGCGAAGCGCGAGACCATGCCTGCGACCATGTTGTGGATGGTCAGAAAGGCCGCGGTAGAGGGGCAGGCATAGGCCAGCTCCTCGAATATGATCGCCGCATCGAGCCGCCCGAGCCCAGTCCCGCCATGTTCCTCCGGGATATAGATCGACGCGAAACCGAGGGCGGCGGCCTCACGCAGTTCGGCGGCGGGGAAATGCCGTGCCTCGTCCCAGGCCCCGGCATGCGGCAGGATCTTTTCGCGCGCGAAGCTGCGGGCGGTCTCCTGAAACGCGCGTTGGTCGTCGCTGAGTTCGAAATCCATGCAGTCCTCCGAAGCCCAGCCTGTAGCGCATCGCGCGAGGCGGTAGAAGGCCCGGGGGCGCGCTACCCTCCGCGCAGCCGGGCCAGTTCGGCCTCGAGTTCGGCGATCCGCGCGTCACGTGACTCGAGCGCAGCGGCGACGTCCTCCGCCTCGAAGCGCTGGGGGATGTGTTGCGGGCAATTTGCGTCCCACGTCGCGAGGTTGAAGACAATCACCCGCTGCGGCCGCGCCCGATAGCCCGCTGGAGTGAGGCTGACCAGCAGATCAGGGTCATCCTCCACCACAGTCGCCGTGCCCCAGAGCTTGATGCGCCGGCGGTGCATGTAGTCGATCAGGAGGATGTGGGCGCGCGGGTTCTCGGCGAGGTTCCCGAGGGTGATGTATTGCCGGTTGCCGGCAAAATCGGCGAAGGCCAGGCGGTGGG
>CAIYPH010000511.1 GCA_903928045.1 uncultured Rhodospirillales bacterium | reverse complement strand
CCGCCGCCGCCGCGATCGCCTGCCCAGGATCGGCCCCCCGAATCCGCGCGGCGGCACTGAACAAGGCCGGCACGATATTGGCTTCCCCAATCCCGATCAGCGCACAGCCCAGCAGCGCCGCGGGAATCCCCGGCAAAACCGTCATCACCAGAAACCCCGCCGCCGCGATCCCCGCCCCCCAGCGCAGCACCACCCCCGGCGCGAGCCGCCGCAGCACCGCATCCCCCGTCAGCCGCCCCACCGTCATCGCCACCGCGAAGGCGGCATAGGCGAGCCCGGCGGTGGCCGCATCGGCGCCGCGATGGAACCGCAGCAGCACCGCCGTCCAGTCATGCACCGCCCCCTCGGCCATGAAGCCGATGAAGCACAGCGCCCCGATCAGCGCGAGGCGACCGCGCGGCCAGGCGATCGCCGCCGGCGCCCCCGCCCGCGGCAACATCCATGGCGCCTGCGACACCAGGATCACCGCCCCGGCCGCCGCCAGCAGACACGCCCCCAGCACCGGCGTCGCCCCGCACCACAGCGCGTAACTCATCAGCGACGCCCCACACAGCGCCCCCCCGCTGAACAGGCCATGAAACCCCGACATCATCGCCCGTCCGGCCTGGCGCTCCACCACCACGGCCTGCGCATTCATCGCCACATCGATCGCCGCCGTGCTGGCCCCGAAGAGGAACAGCGCGATGGCGGTGAGCGGTATGCCCGGCAGCACGGTCAGCGCCGGCAGCGTGGCGCAGAACAGCAGCCCCATCGCCAGCATCACCACCCGGCAGCCGAGATGCGCGGTGGCGATCCCCGCCAGCGGCGCGCTCACCAGCGAGCCCCCGCCGATCGCCAGCAGCATCAGGCCGAGTTCCGCATCGTCGAGCGCGAGGCGCAGTTTCAGCTCGGGCACCAGCGGCGCCCAGGCGGCCAGCACGATGCCGAGCATGAGGAACACGGCTCGCGTCGCCCGTATGGCTCCGACGGGCTTCACATCAATCTGCGCCAAACCGCTCACTTCCCTCGGGAGTCCGGCCGTCCCCATGCACCAAACCCACCCCAGCCGCAACGCGGGTTGACAGGCCCGCCACCTCGGACAAGCTTCCACCCATGGACCCGAAATTCTGCATCGCCGACATCCGCGCCTATTCCGTCGCCGCCTCCGACACCGGTGGCGACTACCATCGCCGATCCTCCGGCCACTGGATCACCGACACGCTGATCGCCAACCCGATGTCCCACTACCCGGAATACCGCGCCTCGCGCACCTCCTGGGGCATCGGTACGCTGGGCGGCGTGGTGGTCGAGATTGAGGCCGCCGACGGCACCATCGGCGTCGCAACCGGCCTCGGCGGCATCCCCTGCTGCTACCTCATCGAGAAGCACTTCTCCCGCTTTCTCCGCGGCGCCGACGCGCGCCACACCAACCGCATCTGGGACCAGATGCACCGCGCCTCCCTGTTCTACGGCCGCCGCGGCCTCACCATCACCGCCATCAGCGCGGTTGACCTCGCGCTGTGGGACCTGCTGGGCCAACTCCGCCAGGAGCCCGTCCACGCCATGATCGGCGGCGCCGTGCGCGAGACCGTCCCGCTCTACTCCACCGGCCCCAAGGCCGCCGCCACCAAATCCCTCGGCTTCTGGGGCGCCAAGGTGCCGCTCCCCGAGGGCCCCGCCGACGGCCATGCCGGCATGCGCCGCAACGTCGAGTTCCTGCGCGCCTGCCGCGCCGAGGTCGGGCCGGATTACCCCCTGATGATCGACTGCTACATGTCGCTCACCGTCCCCTACACCATCGAACTCGCCAACGCCGTCCGCGACATCCCCATCCACTGGATCGAGGAGGCCCTGAGCCCCGACGACATCGAAGGCCATCGCCGGGTGAAGGAGGCCTGTCCCTGGATGCGCTTCACCACCGGCGAGCACGAATACACCCGCTACGGCTTCCGCCCGCTCATCGAGGGCCGCAACGTCGATATCATCCAGCCCGACGTCATGTGGGTCGGCGGCCTCACCGAGCTGATGCGCATCGGCGCCATTGCCTCGGCCTATGACATCCCCATCGTGCCGCATGGCAGCGGCGCCTATTCCTACCACTACGTCGTCACCCAGCCGCACACGCATTTCTGCGAATACGTCAACATGAGCGCCACCGGCGACCAGCTGATCCCCCTCTTCGGCGACATGTTCACCGGTGACCCGCTGCCCGTCGATGGTGTCGTCACCATCAATGACGCACCGGGCTTCGGCCTCACCCTCAATCGCTCCGCCGTCCAGCTCGAAAGGCCCTTCACGCCATGACCGACACGTCTCTCGCCGGCAAAGTCACCCTGGTGATCGGCGCCTCCGTCGGCCTTGGCGCCGCCATCGCCGAAGCGCTCGCCGCCCGCGGCGCCGCCGTGGCGCTGGCCGCCCGCCGGCGCGATGCCGTCGATGCGCTGGCCGCCAAAATCAACGCTGGCGGCGGCCAGGCGATCGGCCTCACCTGCGACGTGTCGGACCGCGCCGCCGTCCAAGCCGCCGTCGCCGCCACGCTCGCCCGCTTCGGCCGCATCGACCACCTCATCAACAACGCCGGCGTTATCGAGCCGATCGGCCGTTTCCTCGATACCGACCCCGCCGAATGGGCCCGGCTGATCGACATCAACCTCACCGGCGCGATGTACGCCTGCCACGCTGCCCTGCCCCACGTGCTGGCGCAAAAAGGCGTCATCGTGAACATCTCCTCGGGCGCCGGCCACCGTCCGCTCGAGGGCTGGAGCGCCTATTGCACCTCCAAAGCCGGCCTGGTGATGCTCACCCGCGCCCTCGCCCTCGAATACGGCGAGCAGGGCCTGCGCATCTACGGCTTCGCGCCCGGCACGGTGCTGACCGACATGCAGCGCAAAATCCGCGCGACCGGCATCAACCCGGTCAGCCAACTCCCCATCGAAGCCCTGCAACCCGCCGAAAAGCCAGCCGGCATCGTCGCCTGGCTGTGCACGGAGGAGGCCGCCGATGTGCCGAGCGGGGAGAATGATATTCGCAATGAGGAATTGCGGCGGCGGGCGGGGGTGGAAGTTATTTTTCCGGGGTAGGGTGTTCTTTTTGTGAACAAAAAGAACCAGAAAACTTTCTATTCCATTCCATGCCGTTGGCGTACACCCCGCGGGATGGTTGGGCGCGGTACGCAGCAAGTGGATAAAAGTTTTTTGCTTCTTTTTTTCAAAAAAGAAGCGCTTTGCTTGTCTTCCTATTTAGTTTCGATTTAGCAATATAATGGACATGCGTAAACGTCCGCGCATCGCCCCCTTGGCCATGCCGGATATCGCGCTTTGGGGGGCGTCCGGCGCGCGGGTGGGCCTTGGCCTTGCGCGGCCAGGGAGGGGGGGCGCCGGACGGGGCGCGCGCGGCGGCTGGAGGGGCGGAGTCCCTGCGTGGCGCGCCAGGGCGCCGGGACGGCGATCCATTCCACGTACTCCTCCCGCGCGGCTTCCATGTCCGCCTCCATCTCCTGCGCGGCGCGCAGAACGGCCGCCATCACCCCGGGGAGGGCGATGTCGCGCGGCCGGGCGCGGGCGGTGCCCGACACGGCGGCGAGCAGGGCGCGCAGCATCACGCCGAGGAGGACGGCGATGACCGTCTCGGCGCGGTGGGGCGCGGCGTGCGGAAGATGGCGGGGCGGGCGGGACATTCGGTATCGGTCACTCCTGATTTCCAATACGTCCTTATAAATAACTTATTTGTCGCCTGCAAGCCTTATTTCTCTATCCTGTAAATTTTCTTTAGCCCGGTCAGCCGCCGCCGCGCTGGAAGTAGAGCATGAAGCGGGCGAAGACGGCGGCGCTGTCGGCGCCATCGAAGCGGAAGATCACCTCGATGGTGGCCATGCGCACCGAGGTGAGCGCGAGCCGGCCGATGGTGCCGAGTTCGAGCGACCAGCCGCCATCGGCTGGCAGGAAGCGGCGGGTGGCGGCGTCGAAGCTTATATCGGGGAAGGCCAGCGGCATGAGGCGGTGGAAATCCGCCTCCGTCGCCGTCATCACATAGCGGCGCTCGGCGGGCGGGATCACCCGCCGGCGACGGGTGGCCAGATCGCCACCACGTCTCCGTCGGCGAAGGTGGCGGTGGCGCGGTGCGAGGGGGGCAGAAACACGCCGTTCACCAGCACCAGGAAACAGGCGGGCGGCGGCACGCTGAACTGGCCGATGAGGTCGCCCAGCACGGCGCTGGCCGGCACGTCCAGCGCCGCCTCGTTGCTGCGGCGCAGCTCGGCCGGCAGGTATTTGCCGAGCGAGGCGTAGAGTTTGAGGGTGACGCGGATGGTGTCGGCCATGGTCAGCCCATCTGCGCCCGGGCGAGATAGGCGGGCATCAGTTGCAGCGGGTCGGCCAGCAGCTTGTCCTTCCACGGGCCGAGCTTGATACGGCCCTGGATCAGCCCGCGGATCACCCCGGCATGCTCGGTATGGCCGACGCTGGAGGCGCCGACCAGCACGTCACCGTCGAATTCCAGGCGCATGTAGCGCTCGGCGGCGGGATCGTCGCGCTCCACCCGGACGCCGCCCGGCACGCCCTGCCACTGCCCGAAGGAGACCGAGACCAGGCCGAAGGTGTCGAGCACGTTCATCTGCAAGGTGCCCGCGACGTGCGCGGCATGGCCGGCCATGTTCTGCGCGGCGATGCGGGCCTGGTCCACCGCATCGGGCTGGACGGCGTTGATGATGCGGACGCCGGTGCCGAATTCCTCGGACTCCACGCAGTCACCGGCGGCATAGACGCCGGCGATATTGGTGGCGAGGCGATGATCGACCAGGATGCCGGTGGCGGTGGCGATGCCGCTGCCGGCGAGCCAGGCAATGTTCGGGCGCACGCCGGTGGCGGAGATGATCACCTCGGCCTCAAGCACCTCGCCGCCGGCGGTGGTGGCGCGCAGGCCGGTGGCGGTCTGCTCGATGCCGGTGATGCGCGCGCCGGTCAGCACCCGCACGCCGCGGGCTTCCGTGCGGGCGCGCAGCATGGCGGAGGCGCCCGGCGGCATCATGCGTGGCACCATGCGCTCGCCCATTTCGACCACCGTGAGGATGGCGCCACGGGCGACGATGGATTCCATGATGATGCAGCCGATGAAGCCGGCGCCCATCTGGATGACCCGCGTGCCGGATTTCACCGTTTCGGCGATGCGGCGCGCATCGGCCATGGTCCAGCAGGTGACGACGCCGGGGAGGGTGATGCCGGGGATCGGCGGCGAGGCGGGCACCGAGCCGACGCTCAGCAGCAGCGTGTCATAGGTGAGCGCGCTGCGATCGGCGAGGGTGACGGTCTGCGCGGACGGGTCGAGCTTGACGGCCTGGCCGTGCTTCACGGCGATGCGCTGGCGCTCGAAATGGCCGGCATCCTTGCGCAGATAGGTGCCGGATTCGGCCACCTTGCCTTCGAGCAGATACGGGATCGCCATGCGCGAATAGGGCGGTTCCGGCTCGGCGCCGAGCAGGGTGATGCTGTCGAGCGGGCGGGCGGCCCGCAGGGTTTCCGCGGCCACCACGCCGGCGGGACCATTGCCGATAATCAGATGG
>CAIYPH010000510.1 GCA_903928045.1 uncultured Rhodospirillales bacterium | reverse complement strand
CTCGCCACAAAACCGCACCACGCCGCACGCCACCCGCAACCCGCAGACCGCCGTCACCATCGCCCTGCACACTCGCCCCACCCCCGGCGCCCCCGAAGTCCCGCTCACCCCCGACGCCGCCCGCTCCCCCCAGACCGACGTCACAACCGCCCTGCACACTCCCCCGGCCCCCGGTTCTCCCGAAACCCCGCTCACCCCCGACGCGGCCCACATCCCGCAGTCCGGCCGCACGCCCCCCCCCCCCCCCGCCCCCCCCCCCGCCCCCCCCCCCCCCCCCCCCCCCCCTTCCTTCCCAGCTCTACAGCGTGGCCGCGATGGTGCGGAGGCGGGTGAGGAGGCGGAGGCCGACGGCGCGGTTGCCGTGGGACATCAGGGCTTCGGCCTGGCCGCGCCGGGCGAGGCTGGCGCCTCGGGTGGGGTCATCGAGGATGGGGCGGAGGAGTGTGTGGGCGTGGGCGACGTCGGCGTCGGCCCAGGATTGGCCGCGCCAGAAGGGGTATTCGTCGCGGCGGAGTTTGACGCGTTCGTGGTCGACGAGGAGGGAGTTTTCGGCGGTCATGAAGTCGACATTGCCGGACCAGCCGGTGCCCAGCGCGAGGCGGCCGAGGCCCATGGCCTCCCCGAGGCCGCGGCCGAAGCCTTCGGCGCGGTGGAGGGAGACGAAGACGTCGCAGGCATTGATGAGGCTTTTGACGCCGAAGGTGTCGAGGGGGGTGGAGATGACCTTGATTTGCGGATCACCGGCGACGCCGGCGGCCCATTCCTCGGCGGCCTGTTCGCCGTTTTTGACCTTGAGGACGAGTTGCACGTCCCGGAACGGGTCTTCGGCGCGGATGCGGGCGAAGAGGTCGAGCACGGCCTCGGGGTTTTTGCGGGAGGCGTAGGAGGAGAGGTCGAAGAAGTGCAGCAGCACGAAGGCGGATTCGCGGATGCCGAAGTGGCGGCGGGGGAGCATGGGGCCGGGGGGGAATTCGATGGCCTGGCCGATGAAGTGGGATTTGAGGCCGGCGGTGGCCAGGCTGTCGGCGATGAAGTGGGAGAGGGCCCAGACCTCGTTGAATTTTTGCAGGTTGAGCGCCCAGGTTTTGGGGTAGGCCGGCAGTTCCCAGGCGGGGACGATGATGTTGTAGCCGTCGGCGAACACGCCGCCGCGGGCCTCGAAGGCCTCGATGACGCGGTCGACCTCGTCGCCGTTGATGTGGAAGATGCGGATGCCGCCGGGCGGGATGGTGATTTCGAGTTCGCCGAGCAGTTGGGTGTGGGCCTGGTCGGTGCGCTGGGCGTAGCGGAAGATGTCGAAGATGTGGTTGTGGAGATGGACGGCGTTGCAGGCGTGAACGTGGCTCCGGAGCTGCTCGCCCATGCCGATGGGTGCCCAGGGGTGGCCGATGATGGTGATGGGGACGTCTTCCAGCGCGGGTTTGGCCATCAGGACCACCGTTTGGCGGCGAGTGCGTCGCGCAGGGCCTCGAGCCAGCGGTGGCCGTAGCCGGCATCGGGTTCGAGGTGGGCGCCCTCGGCCCATTCGTTCCAGGCGTTGACGAAGAGGAGCCGCTCGTCGCCCATGTGGAAGCTGCGGATTTCGTCGATCTTGGCTTCGGCGTAGGCGCGAAAGGCCTCGGGGCTGACGCCGTCGAAGCTGGTGCCGCGTTGGGGCTGGCGGGGGGTGTTGTCCCAGGAGGGGAAGATCGCGGGGTAGCGCGGATAGGCGACGGTGTCGCGGGTGACGAAGGCGGCGACGGTTTCGGCGTAAGTGTAGCGGTAGCCGGCCCAGCCGTCCTTGGTGATGTCGACGCTGTCCTCGGCCGGCACGGCGAGGCCGTGGGGCGGGAATTCGATGGCGGCGTCGAAGCCGATATCGGCTGGGCGGAGGGATTTGTTCACCGCCTCCATGCTTTCGACGTAGGCGAGGTGGACGCCGGGGAAGCCGGCGGCGTCGAAGGCCTGGCGGCAGGCGCGGGCGAATGCGGCTGGATCGGGCAGCAGCAAGGGGCGGTAGACCAGGAACAGCGGCTTGCCGTCGACGCGGATGTAGCGGTCATCGGCGGCTTGGTCGACGGCATCGGCGATGATGGCGTTGAGCGTCGCGGCATCGTAGCTCTGTTCGAGCAGGATGGCTTTTTCACCGCCGTCCCAATGCCGGGTCCAGTTCTCGTTGGCCCAGCAGATGCACCATTTGAAGGGGATGTCGGGGTTGGCGCGCACGACCTCGATCGGTTGCGACAGGACCCGGCGGGCGCCGAAATTATAGTAATAGACGCAGAAGCCCTCGATACCGTAGCGCGCGGCGAGGTCGGCCTGGGCGCGCAGGGCGTCGGCGGAGCGGAGATCGTAGAAACCGAGATCGGCCGGCAGGTGCGGCTGGTAGTGGCCGACGTAGCTTGGCTGGGCCTTGGCCACGTTGGTCCATTCCGTGAAGCCCTTGCCCCACCACAGGTCGTTTTCCGGGGTCGGGTGGAACTGGGGCAGATAGAAGGCGAGCACGCGCACCTTGTCGAGCCGGCGGATCAGTCCGCCCCAGCGTTCGGCCAGGTTTTGCTGGTTGGCCACGATGGTGCGCATCTTGCGGGCCACGGACTCGCGGTTGGTCGAGACGCTGAGGTGATGCACCACCACCGCCTCATGCAGATAGCGCACGCGGTAGCCGGCATCGATCAGGCGTAGGCAGAGGTCGACATCTTCGCAATAGGCGGGGCGGAACGCCTCGTCGAACAAAATGGGGCCGGCCAGCTTGCGGCGGAGCATAAGGGCCGCGCCGGAGCCATAGGCGATGTCACGGTCATAGCAAAAGCCGGGCTCGTCGGGGTCGGCGAAGAGGCCGATCATGCCGCTTTCGCCGTTGGGCCGAATGTAGCAGCCGGCTTCCTGCAGGCGGCCGTTGGGGTAGATGATTTTCGGCGCGACCGCCCCGAGATTGGGATCTTCCGCCAGGGCCGCGACCATCCGGGCCAAGGCGCCGGGCAGCATCACGGCGTCGTTGTTGAGCAGCAGCACGTAGTCGCCGCGGCACCGCGCGAAGGCGGCGTTGCAGTTGCGGATGAAGCCCTGGTTGCTCGCCTGGCGCGCGACGACGAGGTTGGGTACGCCGTCGAACCGCAACGCGTCGGGGTCGGTCGAGCAGTCATCGGCGAGGATGACCTCGCAGGCGAGCTCCCCCGCGGTATCCATCACCGAGCGCAGGCAATCGATGGTGACGTCGACCTCGTTGTACATCGGCACCAGGATCGACAGCAGCGGCCGCTCGGTGGTGCGGAAGGACAGAAGCGCGATGTCGGCGGCCGGGTTGCGGCTGCGGGTGAGGGCGGGGGCGGTGACGGCCGCCCGGTCCTGTTTTGCCTGCCGCGCCCGCCGCAGCGTGGCGGTGATCGCTCCGTGGTCGCGCTGGGTCTCCTCGGGCGTCGCGGCAAGGGCGGCGCCGGGGATGATCGATCGGCGGGCGGGCGGTGCCTCGCCCTGCGGCACGTCGGCGGGCATCTGCCGGCCTTCTTCGCGGCCGTGGGTGAGATAATGCCAAAGCGGCGGCACACCGGCCGCGGCGACGTCGGGATAGCGGGCGCGGTATAGGGCTCCATTGAAGCGTGGCCCGGCGGCGCGGCCCTCGAGATCTCCGAGGACGATGAAATGCCGCAGCGCTTCGTAGGGGTCCTTGTGCACATCGTCGTAGCGGGCGGCGTACCAGGCGTGATCCATCAGCGGGTTGGCGGTGAAGCCGGAATGCAAGCCCGTGGTGAGAAAATGCAGCAGCATGGCGTTCGGGCCGGCCGCATCGCCGACCCGTTCGCGGTATTCCTGCGGATCGAAATAGGGGCTCGGCGGCGTGAGGTCCCATTCCAGCAGGTCGAACAGCGCCTGCGCGGACGGGGGGGCACCGAGTACGGCGGGATCGGACGTCGATATGTAGCGCAGGTCGATCAACGGATGCGGCGCGCGCAGTTCGGCGACCCCGGTCTCGAGAAAGTGCAGGAGCGGGTCGTCGTCGAGGCCGGTGAGGTCCGGGTTGGTGGCGCGGTAGTAGGCGCGATCGAAATAGGGCGAGATGTTGGGCCGGTCGGCGACCGGCTGCATGAGATAGCGCCCGATCGTGGTGAGATCGGCACGGTTGCCGCCCAGGCCGGCGCGGAACTGATCGTCCGTGATGAAAGGCGAACACAGCAGGCGATGGGCCCGCATGATCGCACTAGGTGATAGTGTTTGCCCGGACATCGCTCCCCGCGGCCTAGCGCACGTGCGCCGGAGTGCAGCGAGCGGATATGGGTAAGCCGGCGCGGCGCATCGCCGTCATGTGCCGTTGTCGTCGCGCAGGGCGGCCGCCCAGACCTCGATCTCGCGCTTGACCTGTGAATTGGGGATGCGCCCTTCGGTTGCGCCGGAGCGATGGTAATGCTCGCTGCCTGATGCGACGTCACCGCGCCGGACCGCTTCGGCCACATCGGGGTAGGCCGCAATGTAGTAGCGCTCATCGACCGGCGGGGAAGAGCCGGTGCGCCCCTCGAAGTAGCCTTGCTCGATGAAATGGGCATGCAAGTCGGAGATCAGGCCCTTGGCATGGGCCTCGGCGATGTCGGGGTTCTGCTCGAGGTAGAAGGCCTCGGAAAATGGAGCCGAGGCGGCGATGGTCTGGAGCAGTTGCCGCAAAATCCGTGCGTCCACCGCCACCTTGGATTTACTGAATAGCCGCTCACGATTGATGCGGAGTGCTTTCAGGAACATGTTGATGTGTGAGATCTGGGATTCCCCCGGGGATGTCCCGATCTCTGTTGAAATTGGCCGATCGAGCGCTGCTGGTTTGGACGTTATGCTGCGGCGCTCTGCCGTGCAAGAACTGGTTTG
>CAIYPH010000509.1 GCA_903928045.1 uncultured Rhodospirillales bacterium | reverse complement strand
GGTACATGCCATTGGAATAAAAGTTTTTTGCTCCTTTTTTTCCAAAAAAGGAGTGCTTCCTTCCACTTGCCTTGCCTTCTCTTCGTTTTTCGGGTTCTCAAGTGGACTGGGTAAAACAACTTTTATCCGTTTGCTGCGGAGCACTCACGGGAGCGTGCGGAGCCAAACGAATAGAAAGTTTTTGCTTCTTTTTTCAAAAAGAAGCGCTTGCTTCCTTAAACGCTTGCCTTGGCTGCAATCCCCTGGGGCGCCGGGCCGCCGGCCATCCAGTCGAGGAGTTGGACGGTGTGCACCACGGGCATTGCGTCGCCGGCGAGTTGGGTCAGGCAGCCGATATTGCCGGCGGCGATGAGGTCCGGTTTGGTGGCTTTGATGTTGCCGAGTTTGCGCTCGCGGAGGCGGGCGGCGATTTCGGGTTGCATGAGGTTGTAGGTGCCGGCGGAGCCGCAGCAGAGATGGCCTTCGGCGGGTTCCTTGACGGTGAAGCCGGCTTTGCGGAGCAGGGTTTTCGGTTCGTTGAGGATTTTCTGGCCGTGTTGCAGGGAGCAGGCGGCGTGATAGGCGATGATGAGGCCGGGGGCCGGGCGGGTGGGGGCGTAGCCGAGGCGGGAGAGGTATTCGGTGATATCGAGGGCGAGGGCGGAGACGGCCTCGGCTTGTTGGCGCTGGGCTGCGGGCTCGCTGCGGAACATGAAGCCGTAGTCTTTCACCGTGGTGCCGCAGCCGGAGGTGTTGATCACGATGGCATCGAGGCCCTCGCCGGCGATTTCGCGCGACCAGGCGGCGATGTTGGCGGCGGCGGCGTGCATTGCCGGGTCATGCTGGCCCATGTGGTGGGTGAGCGCGCCGCAGCAGCCGGCACCTTGGGCGACCACGACTTCGATGCCCATGCGGGTGAGCAGGCGGATGGTGGCGTCGTTGATCGCGGGGTCCAGCACGTTCTGGGCGCAGCCGGCGAGGAGGGCGACGCGGCCGCGGCGGGTGCCGACGGCGCGGTGTACGCCGGGGCGCTCGGCCGCGCCCTTGGCGGGCAGCGACGCGGGGGCGAGCTTCAGCATGGCGCGCAGGCGCTGGGCGGGGACGGAGCGGCCGGGGAGGACGCGGGCGAGCGGGCGGGCGATCCTGGCGCCGCGCAAGGCGAGGCGGAGCAGGCCGGGGCGGGGCAGCACGGTGCCGAGCATGCGGCGCATCGCGCGGTCATGCCAGGGGCGGCGGTAGGTGGCTTCGATGTAGGTGCGGGCGTGGTCGATGAGGTGCATGTAGTGCACGCCGGAGGGGCAGGTGGACATGCAGGAGAGGCAGGAGAGGCAGCGATCGACGTGGCGCACCACCTCCTCGCTGGCGGGGCGCTGGTTTTCCAGCATGTCCTTGATGAGGTAGATGCGGCCGCGCGGGCTGTCGAGCTCGTCGCCCAGCAGCACGAAGGTGGGGCAGGTGGCGGTGCAGAAGCCGCAATGCACGCAGGTGCGCAGGATCTGGTTGGCGACGGAGGTTTCGGGGTCTTGGAGTTGGGCTTCGGTGAAATTGGTTTGCATGGTCAGGCCCCCGCGACCATGCGGCCGGGATTGAGGATAAAGTCGGGGTCGAAGGCGGCTTTCACGTTGCGGGCGATGCGGCTGAGGACCGGGTTTTCCGGCGGGACGACGGCGACGGCGGCGCGGAGGGCTTCGGGGGCGCGGACCAGCATGAAGGTGCCAGGGCCGGCGGCTTTGGCCACCGCCTCATGCGCCTCGGCGGTGGCGGGGCCGGCGGCCCAGATGAGGCCGCCGCCCCAGTCCATGAACCAGGCGGCGCCGAAGGCGCGCTCCAGCGCGGCGGCGACGGCGGGGCCGGCGGAGGGACGGACCGAGACGCGCCAGATGGCGCCCTGCTCGGGCACCATGGGCGCGACGTCGCGGACGGCGGCCCAGGCAGCGATGGAGGCGCCGTCATCGAGGAATTCGGCGGTGCCGAACGCGGCGAGGTCGGATTTGAGGCGCTCGGTGCGATAGGCGACGGCGGGGGCGAAATCCTCGATGCGGACGAGGGTGACGCTGTCGGCGAACCAGGCGAGGACGGGGATGCGGGCGGCCATGGCGGCGGGGAGGTAGGCGGCGCCGGAGACCGCGTAGGGGGAGCCGAGGGCGCAAGAGAGGGCGGCGACGGCGCGCTCGGGGGGGAGGCCCTTGAGGACGAGGGTGCCGCGGCGTTCCGGGGCGGGGAGGACTTTGAGGGAGATGTCGGTGATGACGGCCAGCGTGCCGAAGCTGCCGGTGAGGAGTTTGCAGAGGTCGAGCCCGGTGACGTTTTTCAGCACGCGGCCGCCGGAATGGATGCGCTCGCCGCGGCCGTTGACGGCGACGACGCCCATCACGTGGTCCCGCGTGGCGCCCCACATGACCCGGCGGGGGCCGGAGAGGTTGGCGGCGACGACTCCGCCGAGGGTTTGCGGGGCGTCGGTGCCGTAGAGGGCCGAGAAATCGGGGGGTTCGGCGATGACGTGCTGGCCCTTGGCGGCGACGGCGGTGGCGATCTCGGACATCGGGGTGCCGGCGCCGGCGGTGAGGATCAGCTCCTGCGGGGAATAGAGCGAGATGCCCTGGAGGGCGGAGGTGCTGAGTGTTTGCGCCGCCTGGACCGGGCGGAGGAGGCCGTTCTTGCTGCCGTTGCCGCGCACCGCGAGGGGGGTGCGGGCGGCGCGGGCGGCCTCGATCGCGGCGACGACGCCGTCGATATCGGAGGGGGCGATGGTGCTCATGCGGCGACGGGCGTCTTGAGGGGGAAGACCTTGGAGGGGTTGAGCAGCCAGCCCGGATCGAAGGCGGATTTCACCCGGCGCTGCTGGTCGAGCTCGATGTCGGTGAACTGGACGCCCATCAGGTCGCGCTTTTCGACGCCGACGCCGTGCTCGCCGGTGAGGCAGCCGCCGACTTCGACGCAGAGTTTGAGGATGTCGGCGCCGAAATCCTCGGCTTTGCGGAAGGAGGCGGGGTCATTGGCGTCGAACATGATGAGGGGGTGGAGGTTGCCGTCGCCGGCGTGGAAGATGTTGGCGACCTGGAGGCCGTAGGCGGCGCTCATCTCGCCGATGCGGCCGAGCACGTCGGCGAGGCGGGAGGTGGGGATGGTGCCGTCCATGCAGAGGTAGTCGGGGCTGATGCGGCCGACGGCGCCGAACGCGCCTTTGCGGCCTTTCCAGATGGCCAGGCTCTCCTCGGCGGATTGCGAGACCTTGAGGCTGACGGGATCGAAGCGGTTGCAGATGT
>CAIYPH010000508.1 GCA_903928045.1 uncultured Rhodospirillales bacterium | reverse complement strand
CACGCCGGCGACGAATTCGCGCGGCGTCGCTGTACCTTCGAGGTCGATCAGAACCGCTTCAGGGGGCAGCAGAGGCATGCGACGCCCCTCCTGACCGGCCGCTCAGCCCTGACGGGCCGTGCTGCTCGGGCTGCTCGCGGTGGCGCCGGCGGCCGGGCCGCTGATGTTGCCGGTCGGCTTCTCGGCCGAGGCTTCCATCGAGGCGTCGGTATCGTCAGCCATGTTCTTCTTGAACGACTTGATGCCCTTGGCGAAGTCGCCCATCAGGCCGCTGATCTTGTTGCCGCCGAACAGCAACATCACGACCAGCAGCACGACCAGCCAATGCCAGATGCTGAAACTACCCATCGTACCCTCCGTAAACCTGCTGCCCGTCACTCGGACCTGCACTCTCAGCCGGACATGGCCCGCCACATCGCCGCTTGCAAGCGCTCCTTGGGGCGATCCCTAGCCCGTATCGCAGGCAAAGGCCAGAGAGAGGATAAGCGGTTCTTTTTTGGAAAAAAGAACCAAAAAACTTTTGTCCGAATTGCGTGGCGCTCTCCCTGGAGGGAGCGAAGCAAACGGTTAGAAAGTTTTTGCTTCTTTTTTCAAAAAGAAGCGCTTGCTTCCTTCCTCGCCCCTACACGCCGCGTCTCGGTGCGCAGTTGGCCGCACGCCGCCAGGATGTCCTGCCCGCGCGGCGCGCGCACCGGCGAGGAGAAGCCGGCATCCATCACGACGTTGGAAAACCGGGTGATCGCGTCCGGCGTGCTGGTCTCGTAGCGGCTGCCCGGCCAGGGATTGAAGGGGATGAGGTTCACTTTGGCCGGGAGGCCGCTGATCAGGCGCACCAGCTCGCGCGCATCGGCCGGGCTGTCGTTGATGTCCTTCAGCATGACGTATTCGAAGGTGATGCGGCGCGCGTTGCTGGCGGGCGGATAGCGCCGGCAGGCGGCCATCAGTTCCTTGATCGGGTATTTGCGGTTGAGCGGGACAATCTCGTCGCGCAGATCATCGCGCACGGCGTGCAGCGAGACCGCGAGATTGACTCCGAGTTCCGCCCCGGCGCGGTCCATCATCGGCACTACGCCTGAGGTGGAGAGCGTAATGCGGCGGCGGGAAATGCCGATGCCCTCCCCGTCCATCACGATCTTCATCGCCTTGGCGACGTTCTCGTAATTGTAGAGCGGCTCGCCCATGCCCATCAGCACGATGTTGGAGAGCAGCCGCGGCGCCTCGCCGCGCGGGCTCGGCCATTCCCCGTAGGAATCGCGCGCGGCCATGAACTGGCCGACGATCTCGGCGGCGCCGAGGTTGCGCACCAGGGCCTGGGTGCCGGTGTGGCAGAAGCGGCAGGACAGCGTGCAGCCCACCTGGGAGGAGATGCAGACGGCGCCGCGATCCTCCTCGGGGATGTAGACGGTCTCGGCCTCCTGGCCGTCGCGGAAGCGGAAGAGGAATTTGCGCGTCTTGTCCGTGCTGGTCTGCACCACGGCCGTCTCGGGGCGGCCGATCACGAAGCGCTCGGCGAGTTTGGCCTGGGTCGGCTTGGCGATGGTGGACATCACGGAGAAATCGGTCGCGCCGCGATTATAGATCCAGTGCCAGATCTGCTTGGCGCGGAACGCCGCCTCGCCCGCCTCGACGAGCGCGTCAGCCAGTTCCTCGCGGGACAGGCCGACGAGTTCCCGCCGCCCATCCGCCAGTATTGCCGGCGGCGGGGCGAAGCGCGCGGTCTTGGCGAGGATGCGTTCGCGTTCGGCCTCGGTGAGGTCAGTGATAGCGTTCACTTCGGGGGGCACGCCTTGCCGATCGCCTCGTAGGCTTTGCCGAAGCCCTTGGGGCTGAACGTATCGACGACCTTGCTCTTCTCCGGATGCGGCGAGGTCACCGAGATCTTCTGCGCCTTCTGCAACGCCACCACCACCGCATGGCCCTCACGGATGAAGGCCGACCGCTTGGCGGTCTTGTCGGTGAAGAACGCGAACTTCGCCGCATCGATCGCGACCGCCACCTCGGCACCGGCGGCATAATCGAACCCAGAGCTGAAAGCGACCGAATCCCGCAGGCCGACCCTGTGCGTCACCGTCAGCACCGCCTCGCCGCGCCCGGCGATCGCGGGGGTGGACTGGCGGGCCTTGACGAAGGCGTAGCACACCGTCTGCCCGCCCTCGGGGTATGTCGCCGCCTGCCAGTCCTGGAAACTGCCGATCGACTTCGGGCCACCTGGCGCCGCCGCCGCAGCGGGGGCCGGGGCCGGCTTACCGGTGGGCTTCGGCCCCTGCGCCACCGCTTCGGCGGCGAACAGGAGGGCGGGGGCAAGAAGGATGGACAGGAAGAATGCGCGCATGCACCGAATCATACGAACCACGCCCGCGCCGAACAAGCGTTGCCTGCTCATGTCTCCCCTTCCCGCCCCAGCCAATCCGGCCGGTTGCGCCGGAACACCGGGTCGCCATGGCCGGAGGGCACTGGCGCCGCGCCCCCGCCGCCGCTCATCACCGGCCGATCGGCGAAGCGGCCGTGCTGCAACAGGCGATCATACAACACCAGCGCCCCGGCGACCGAGAGGTTGAGCGAAAAACGGGTGGGGATCCGCACCACATGCCGGCAGCGCGCCAGCACGCCAGGCGAGAGGCTGGAACGCTCGGGTCCCAGGATATAGGCGGCGTTCAGCGGATGGCGGAAACTCGGCAGTACCGCGGCGTCATCGGTGATCTCGATGCCGACCAGCGCGCAGCCCTGCGGCAGCGACACCTCCTCCGCGGACGCATAGCGCCACATCGGCACATGGCTGGCAGTATCCGAGGTATCCGCCCGCCGCGCCGCCCGCGCGTCGAACCCAGCGCCGATGGTGAAGCAGAAAGCCGCGCCGAAGGCGTGCGCGGTGCGTAGCAGGGCACCAACATTGGCCGATTTCGAGACCCCCTCGACGCCGATGCCGAAATAGCCGCGCGATTCCGCGAGTCCCGACGACATCAGCGGCTGGTCCCACAAAAAGAGAAGCAAGCACTCCATTTTTTG
>CAIYPH010000507.1 GCA_903928045.1 uncultured Rhodospirillales bacterium | reverse complement strand
TGCCGCCGGTGCCGAACTTCACGTTGTCGAAAATGAAGAACTCCGCTTCCGGGCCCATATAGACGGTGTCGCCGATGCCGGTCGCCTTGACGTAGGCCTCAGCCTTCTTGGCAGTCGAGCGCGGGTCACGGTTATAGGCCTGGCCGGTCGAGGGCTCAACGATGTCGCAGAAGATGATCATCGACGGCTTGGCCGCGAAGGGGTCCATCACCGCGCTCTCGGCGTCCGGCATCAGGATCATGTCGGACTCATTGATCGCCTTCCAGCCGGCGATCGAGGAACCGTCGAACATGATGCCGTCGCGGAACGCGTCCTCGTCCATCGTGCTGACATGCTGCGCCGTGTGCTGCCACTTGCCGCGCGGGTCGGTGAACCGCAGATCGACGTATTCGACCCCGTTCTCCTTCATCGCCTCGAGCACCTTCTCGACGCTGCTCTTGCCCGCGCTGGCGGCTGCTGCCTTCTTCGCCATAGTCACTAATCCCTTGGCTGGTTGATATGTCACTCATCGACGCCGTGGCGCCGGCAACATGCCGACGCCGGAGCGTCAGATCGCGTCCTCGCCGCGTTCGCCGGTGCGAATGCGGATAACCTCCTCGATGGAGCTGATGAAGATCTTGCCGTCACCGATCCGCCCGGTGCGTGCCGCGGCCACGATCGCCTCCACCGCACGCTCGACGATATCATCGTCGCACACCACCTCGATCTTCACCTTGGGCAGGAAATCGACGACGTATTCCGCGCCGCGATACAGCTCCGTATGCCCCTTCTGCCGCCCGAATCCCTTGGCCTCAACCACCGTGATGCCCTGCAGGCCCACTTCGTGGAGCGCCTCTTTGACCTCGTCCAGCTTGAACGGCTTGATGACCGCCTCGATCTTCTTCATCCGCTCCTCTCGCCGGGGCAGCCCAACAGCCGCCTCCCACTGATCCGTTCCGCGCCACCCGCGGTCCGGGAGCGTTTAACAGGGTTGCACGTTGCGTGCCACCCGCGATCACCCCGCCCGCACCGAAGAATCTTCCCCCTTTGCACAACAAGACGCCATCCCGCCCGCCCGCGCAATGGGCGGTCCCTGCCCAAAACGCGGGCACCCGCACCCCAGGTTGAACCATAACGCCGCGCAACCCATAATCCCTCGCCCCTCCTCCCCCGAAAGGCCCTCTCGCGGTGAAGCCTCTGAACACCCTGCTGTCCAACACCGGCACCACCATCTTCACCGTCATGTCGGCCCTCGCCGTCCAACACGGCTCCATCAACCTTGGCCAGGGCTTCCCCGACACCGACGGCCCCGCCGACGTGCTCCAGGCCGCCGCCGACGCACTCTTCGACGGCCGCAACCAATACCCCCCGATGTCCGGCGTCCCCGAACTCCGCCAGGCCGTCGCCGCCGCCAACCAGCGCTTCTACGGCATCGATATCGACCCCGACAGCGAAGTCGTCGTCACCTCCGGCGCCACCGAGGCCATCACCGCCTGCCTCATGGCCCTCATCAACCCCGGCGACGAGGTGGTGCTGATCGAACCCCTCTACGACACCTACCTCCCCGTCGTCCGCCTCCTCGGCGCCACCCCCAAGCTCGTCCGCCTCAACCCGCCGAAATGGGAACTGCCCCGCGCCGAACTCGCCGCCGCCTTCGGCCCCAAAACCAAGGCCATCCTCCTCAACACCCCGATGAACCCGGCCTCCAAGGTCTTCACCCGCAGCGAACTCGAATTCATCGCCGGCCTCCTCCAGCAGCACGACGCCTACGCCGTCTGCGACGAGGTCTACGAACATCTGGTCTTCGACGGCCTCAAACACATCCCGCTGATGACGCTGCCCGGCATGCGCGAACGCTGCCTGCGCATCGGCTCCGCCGGCAAAACCTTCTCCGCCACCGGCTGGAAAGTCGGCTACATCTCCGCCCCCAAGGCGCTGGCCTCGGTCGCCATCAAGGCCCACCAGAACCTCACCTTCACCACCCCGCCCAACCTCCAGCGCGCCGCTGCCGTCGGCCTGGCCAAGGACGACTCCTACTTCGAAAGCCTCGCCGGCAGCCTGCAATCCAAGCGAGACCTCCTCGCCACCGGCCTCGCCCGCATCGGCTTCGACGTCCTGCCCTCCCAAGGCACCTACTTCATCACCACCGACTTCCGCCCCCTCGGCTTCAACGGCGACGACGCCGCCTTCTGCCGCTACATCACCGAACAAGCCAAAGTCACCGCCATCCCCGTCACCGCCTTCTACGACGGCCCCGCCCCCTCCCACTTCGCCCGCTTCGCCTTCTGCAAACGCGACGAAATCCTCATCGAGGCCCTCGCGCGGCTGGAACGCCTCTTCAAGAAGTAGGCAAGGGGTTCTTTT
>CAIYPH010000506.1 GCA_903928045.1 uncultured Rhodospirillales bacterium | reverse complement strand
TTATCCATTGGGTCCGTGCCTCACGAAAAAACGAGTAAAAATTTTTTGCTCCTTTTTTTCAAAAAAGGAGCGCTTCCTTCAAATCCCTGGCCACCAGCCGCGCCGTCTCCACCCCACTCCGGCACGCCCCGGTCACCAACGCCTGCGCCATGTAATCCCCGGCAAAATAGATCGACTGCCGCTTCTCCGCCTGCAACGCGCGAAATTCCGCCAGCAGCGTGGCATAGCCGGGATACGGCACCGGCAACTTATGCGGGATCCATTGGTTGACGCGATGGACCTCCTGCGCATCGATCGCCGGAAACAGCCGCCGCAAATCGGCGCGAATCACCCCGTCAAGATCCTCCGTCCGTCCATCGCGCAGCGCGGCGGCTGAGGCTTCCGGGGTGAGCTGGCAGAACAACCGCGCGCCCGGCCCCTGCTGATACGTTGCGATCGCCCCGCCCAGCTCCGGCGTCAGGAACCGCAGCATCGGCCCCACCGCATCGCGCAGCGCATAGTGCACGATACCGACCGGGTTGTAGCGCACCGCCCCGAAAAACGCGGCCTGCGCATCATCAAGCGCCGTGATCTCCGCCACCTTCGCCCCCTCGATGGCGCAAATCACCGCATCCGCCTCGGCATCGTGTCGGGCGCCGCGCGCCCACCACAGCACCCGCGCGCCACCCGGCCGCGGCGTGATCCGCTCTACCTCGGCGCCGTAGGTGACATCGGTCTCCGCCGCCAGCGCCGCGGTGAGCTGCCCGATGCCGCCGCGAAACCCATAGACAGTTGAGTGGCCAAGCAGCCGTGACGTCGTCGAGGTGAAGAAACCCGCCGAAACCTCATCGACGTTCCAACTCCGCGTGCCGCGAAACACCGGGGCGACATAGCGCTCAAGAAAGCGCCGCCCGGCCAGGCGGGTGATGTAGTCGCATAGCGTCTCATCGTCCGGCCCGCTGGTGAGATCGTCCGCATCGCTGCCAAGCCGCCGGCGCAGCAGATCGGCCAGCAGCAGCCCAAGCCGCACCTTGTCGCCCCAGCCCAGCACCTTCGAGCGCAGCAGCCCCGCCTCCGGCAACAGCGGGATGCGATAGTCGATCCCCTCCGCCGTGCCGGTCGCCGCCAAGCCGCGCATCGGCACCAGATCGGCGGCCAGCCCCATCTCCCGCACCAGGCGGAAAAACGGCGGGCTGAACGGATAAACCAGCCGCGCCCCGGTCCCATAGCGGATCGGCCCGTCCACCCGTTCGGCCATCCGCCCGCCCGGCTGGTCGGCGGCCTCCAGCACCCGCACCGAAACGCCGCGCCGAGCCAGCGCATGCGCGGCCGACAGCCCGGCGATCCCGGCCCCGACAATGATGACCCGGCGCATCATCGGGGCGGCCGCGTCGCCTCCGGCGGCACCACGAGATGCAGCAGGCTCACCCCGTCATGCCCCAGCGCGCGGGCCAAGGCCGGCGCGAAATCGGCGCTCTGCGCGACACGCTCGGCCCGGGCGCCGAAACTGCGGGCGAAATCAACGAAATCGGGATTGGTCAGCGCCACCCCGGTCGGCCGCCCGAAGGCGCGCTCCTGGCCGAGGCGGATAGCGCCATAGCTGCCGTTGTCGAGCACCAGCACCACCAGCCGCAGCCGGTGATGCACCGCGGTCGCCATCTCCTCGGCGTTCATCATGAAGCAACCATCGCCGGCCAGCGCCACCACCGTCCGCTCCGGGCAAGCCATCGCCGCGCCGATCGCGGCTGGCAAGCCATACCCCATCGCACCACTTTTCGGGCCGAGCTGGGTGCGCGGCCGATGGTACGGGAAATAGCGCTGCGCCCACAGCGCATAGGCCCCGGCGCCCACCGACAGGATGGCATCCGCCGGCAAGGCCGCCCGCAACTGGCCGAATACCGCTTTCAAATCGAGCGCCCCCGGGCAGGCGCCACCGGTGTGATGCGCCAGATACGCCGCCCGCCCCTCCGCCAGCCACACCGCATGATCCCGCCCACCCGGTAGCGCCGCCAGCGCGAGCGCCGCCTCATCGGGCGCCGCGAGCACCGCCTGATCAGCCTGGTAGACCCGGTTCAACTCCCCCGCATCGCCGTGAATATGGATCAGCCGCACCGCCGCCCGCGGCGCCGCGAGCAGGCTGAACCCGTGGAACCCCTCGCCGATCGTATTCAACTCGCCGAGCCGCATGTTCAGCACCAGCAGGAGATCCGCCCGGCCGACCCGCCCGGTGAGCGCCGGATCGAGCCCGATGCCCAACTCACCGATGAAATTGGGATGGTCGTTGTCGAACAAATCCCGCCGCCGGTAGGAAACCAGCACCGGCAGCCCCTGCGCCTCGGCGAACCGCCGCGCGGCCGCCAGCCCCGCATCGCTCCACCCCCCGCCGCCCAACACCAGCAACGGCCGCTCCGCCCCCGCCAGCGCCGCCGCGATCGCCGCGAGATCGGCCGCCCCCGGCGCCGGCGCGATCGGCGGCGGTGGCGCGAGAATCGCGGGCTCGGCGGTGGCGCGGAACACCTCCTCCGGCACGATCAACACCACCGGGCCCGGCTGCCCGGACCGCGCGACATGCAGCGCCCGGCTGACCATTTCCGGAATCCGCGCCGCATCGTCGATTTGCGCCACCCATTTGCTGAGCGGCGCGAACACCTGGTGGAACGCGCCATCGAGAAAGGCCTCGCGCTCCGAAAACGCCGCCGCCGCCTGCCCGATGATCAGCAGCAGCGGCACCGCGTCGGTCCAGGCGGTGTGCAGCGCAAGGCAGGTATTGAGCGCCCCCGGCGCCCGTCCGGCGATGCACAGGCCGACCCCGCCGCCCGCCCGCGCATGCCCGATCGCCGCGAAGGCCATCCCCGCCTCGTGCCGCCCATGCACCAGCGTGATGCCGGGATGGCGATGGCCGAGCGCGTCCAGCAGGTCGAGAACCCCCTCGCCGGGCACGTGGAACCCATGGGTGAACCCAGCCGCGACGAGGCTTTGGGCGAGGATGTCGGCTCCGGTGCGGGCCATGCGATCTCCTGCGGTACGAACCGATCGACCCGACCCTATCGGCGCCGACCGGCGTTGTATACCGCCCGCACGGGTGTTACGTTTTTTGCGGCGGCGGGCAGGACGCCGGCCGATCGCACAGGAGTTCCCCCGCCATGGCCGCCGCTCATTTCCCCACCCTCGCGCGCCGCGATGTCCTCCTCGGCACCGCCGCCCTCGCCGCCACCGCGGCCGGCGCCCACGCCCAGGCCTCCAAGCGCGGCGGCACGCTGGTGATGAGCATCATCCCGGAGCCGCCCTCCTTGGTCTGCGCCTTCAACACCGCCGCCCCGCTCACGGTGATCGGCCCGAAATTCGTCGAAGGGCTGCTGGCCTACGACTTCGACATCAACCCCAAGCCCCTGCTCGCCACCGCCTGGAACGTCAGCGCCGACGGGCTCGCCATCACCTTCACGCTGCGCCAGGGCGTCACCTGGCATGACGGCAAGCCCTTTACCTCAGCCGATGTCGCCTACTCCGTGATGGAACTCCTCAAGAAATTCCACCCGCGCGGCCGCAGCACACTCGCGCCCGTCACCGCGGTCGATACGCCTGACGATCACACCGCGATTTTCCGCCTCTCCCGCCCGGCGCCGGCCATCATGAGCGCGCTGTCGAGCAGCGAGGCGCCGATCCTGCCCAAGCACATCTATGAGGGCAGTGACCCGCTGACCAATCCGCGCAACAACAACCCCATCGGCACCGGCCCCTTCCGCCTCACCCAGTGGCAGCGCGGCAATTTCATCGAGCTCGAGCGCAACCCGACCTATTGGGACGCCGGCAAACCCTATCTCGACCGCCTCGTGGTGCGCAGCTTCACCGATGCCGGCGCCCGCGCCGCGGCCTTCGAGCGCGGCGAGTTGCAACTCGCCGGCACCACCCCGGTGCCCCTCAGCGAAGTCGCGACCTACCGCGCCAACCCGAAATTCCAGGTCGAGGACCGCGGCGAGGAGCTGAACAACAGCCTGGACATCATGGAGTTCAACCTCCGCCACCCCATGCTCGGCAAGCCCGAGGTGCGCCAGGCGATCCGCCACCTCATCAACTCCGAGCTCATGGTCCGCGTCGTGTGGTCCGGCCTCGCAATGCCGCTGATCAGCCCGATCCCGAGCACGCTGACCAAATGGCACAGCGCCGACGTGCCGCGCTATCCCTTCAACCCCTCGAAAGCCGCCGCGATGCTGGATGCCGCCGGCGCGACGCGGGGCGCGGATGGCATACGCTTCAAGCTGCGGCTTGACGTGCCTTCGATCAGCGACGTCTACCAGCGCGAGGCGGAGTTTCTGCGCCAATCCCTCCGGTCCTCCGGCATCGACGTCGAAGTCCGCATCTCCGATGTGCCGAGCTTCCTCAAGCGCATCTACGCCGAATACGATTTCGACATGAGCCTGCTTCCCGCCTCGGTCACCGCCGACCCCACAATCGGCCTGCAGCGCTATTACGACAGCAAGGCCATCCGCAAAGGCACCTTCCTGGTCAACGCCTCCGGCTACAGCAACCCCGAGATGGACGCGGTGCTCGACGCCGCGGCCATCGAGACCGACGCCGCCAAGCGCAAGGAGCAATGGACCCGCTTCCAGCAGATCGCCATGCGCGACCTGCCGCTGATCCCGCTCGCCTTGCCGCTCAACATCACCATCGCTGCCAAGGGGGTGCATAACTTCATCACCGGGGCGGATGGGCTCAGGGCGAATGGGGCGGAGCTTTGGGTCGAATAAGGGACGCAAGGGGTAGAAAGTTTTTGCTTCTTTTTTCAAAGAGAAGCGCTTCCTTCCTCCTGCGCCGCCTCGGCATGGCCGTGCTGATCGTCCTCGGCATCGCCGTCTTCAACTTCATCCTCCTCCACCTGGCCCCCGGCGACGCCGCCGACGCCCTGGCCGGCGAGGCCGGCGCCGGCGATCCCGCCTATCTCGCGATCCTGCGCGCCCGCTTCGGCCTCGATCAGCCGCTGCATGTCCAGCTCTGGCACTTCCTGCTGCGGCTGGTGACGTTCGATCTCGGCTTTTCCTCCCGCTACGGGCAATCCGTGGCGAGCCTCATCCTCGAACGCCTGCCGGCGACGCTGCTGCTGATGGGCACCTCGATGACGCTGGCAGTGGCCGGCGGCATCGTGTTCGGCGTCACCGCGGCGCGCCATGCGGGGCGGTTGGCCGATCGGGCGATCTCGCTTGTCGTGCTGCTGCTCTACGGGACGCCGATGTTCTGGAGCGGGCTGATGCTGATCCTGCTGTTCGCGGTGCGGCTGGACTGGCTGCCGGCCGGCGGGATGTATGACATGCGCGTGAAGGCCACTGGAATGGCCCATGTCGCTGATATCGCGCAACACCTGATCCTACCGGCCGCCACACAGGCCTGCTTCTTCCTCGCCGTCTATACCCGCCTGCTCCGCGCCTCGATGCTGGAGGTGCTGGGGCTCGACCATATCCGCTTCGCCCGCGCCAAGGGCATGGGCGAGCGGCGCATCGCCTTCGTCCACGCGCTGCGAAACGCCTTGCCGCCACTCGTGACGATGGTGGGGATGAATCTTGGCACATTCCTTGGTGGGGCGGTGCTGGGGGAGACGGTGTTTTCCTGGCCTGGCATCGGGCGGCTGATGTTCGATGCGGTGTTCCAGCGCGATCTCAATCTGCTGCTCAGCATTCTCGTGCTGTCCTCGGTGTTCGTGGTGCTGGCGAATCTGGTGGTGGATATTCTCTACGCCGTCATCAACCCGGCCGTGGAGCTGCGATGATCCGCCACGGCAGCCTGTGGGTGGGCGGAGCGATTTTGCTCGCGGTGGCCGGCATGGCCGCGTTGGCGGGGGTGATCTTCCCGGACGATCCCTTCGCCATGGCCGACGCGCCGTTGCTGTGGCCCGGCACCGCCGGATTGCCGTTCGGCACCGACAGTCTGGGGCGGGATATCATGGCCGGGCTGTTCTATGGGGCGCGGGCCTCGCTGCTGATCGGGATCGCGTCCACCGCGGCCGCGGTCGGCATCGGCATCCTGGTGGGGGCGGTGGCTGGATATTACCGCGGGCTGGTGGATGACGCGCTGATGCGGCTGACCGAGCTGTTCCAGACCATTCCCCCCTTTATGCTGGCAATCGTGCTGCTGGTGGTGCTGGGCACGCGGCTCACCACCATCGTCACCGCGATCGCCTTGGTCTCCTGGCCGGCGGTGGCTCGCCTGGTGCGGGGCGAGTTCCTCGCACTCAGGGAGCGGGAATTCGTGCAGTCCTGCCGGGTGATCGGCATGTCGGATGCGCGCATCATCCTCCAGCAGATCCTGCCCAACGCGCTGGCACCGGTGATCGTCACCGCGACCGTGCTGGTGGCGACGGCCATCCTGATGGAGGCCGGGCTGTCCTTCCTCGGCCTGTCCGACCCCAACGTGATGACCTGGGGGGCGATGATCAACATGGGCAAGGACCAGATGCGCCAGGCCTGGTACATCGTGGTGATCCCCGGCTGCGCTTTGCTGGTCACCGCGCTGGGGCTCAATTTGTTCGGCGAGGGGCTGAACGACGCGCTCAACCCGCGGCTGCGGCGGCAATGAGTGGGACGCTGCTGCGAGTCGAGGGGCTCGACATCGCGCGGCGGGATGATCCGTCCCTGCGGGTGGTGCGTCATCTCTCCTTTGACATCGCGCGGGGCGAAATCCTCGCGGTGGTCGGTGAATCCGGGTGTGGCAAGACCGTTACCTCTCTGGCGCTGACCGGGTTGTTGCCGGATGGGCTGGTGGTCGGAGGCGGCACGCTCAGCTTCGATGGGGCTCCTTTGCGCCCGGTGGAATTGCGGGGCCGGCGGATCGGGATGATTTTTCAGGACCCGATGAGCGCGCTGAACCCGATGTTCACCATCGGCGACCAGATCACCGAGATGCTCCGCGCCCATCTCGGCCTCGGCAAGGCGGCCGCGCGGGCGCGGGCGATCGAGCTGCTGGCGCTCGTTCGCCTGCCGGACCCCGGCCGCATCATCGACACCTACCCGGCCCGCCTCTCCGGCGGGCAGCGGCAGCGGGTGGTGATCGCGATTGCGATTGCCTGCAATCCCGACCTGGTGATCGCCGACGAGCCGACCACGGCGCTTGACCCGACCATCCAGGCGCAAATCATGGCGCTGCTGGCCGGGCTGCGCGAGACGCTCGGCATCGCGATCATGCTGATCACCCATAACCTCGGCCTGGTCGCCCAGGCCGCCGACCGGGTGATGGTGATGTATGCCGGGCGGAAGGTGGAGGAGGCGCCGGTTGAGGCGCTGTTCGCCCGGCCGCTCCATCCCTACGCACGCCGTCTGCTTGCGGCTACCCCGCATCCCGGGCGGACGCAGACGCGGTTGGCCGAAATTCCTGGTCTCGTCCCCTCGGTGTTCGATCTGCCGCCAGGCTGCCCGTTCGCGCCGCGCTGCGACGTGGCGGTGGCGCGCTGCCATGCGAGCGAGCCGGCGCTCTCCGGCGGGGCGGGCCATCGCGCCGCCTGCCATTTGGCATGAGCGCGTTGCTGGCCATCGAGGACCTGCATTGCCGGTTCGACACACCCGGCGGACCGCTGCATGCGGTGCGGGGCGTGTCGCTCACCGTCAACGCCGGGGAGACGGTCGGGCTGGTCGGTGAGTCCGGGTCGGGGAAGACGACGCTGGCGAAGGCCATCGTCGGGCTCGTCAGCCCCGCATCCGGGCGAATCCTGCTCGACGGGCGGGACCTCGCGGCCGCCACCCGGGCCGAGCGGTTTGCCGCCAAACGGGCGGTGCAGTTCGTGTTTCAGGACCCTTTCGCCTCGCTCAACCCGCGCCGGCGGGTCGCCCAACTCATCCGCGAACCGCTCGACGTGCATCGCATCGGCACCTCGGCCGAGCGCGACGCCCGGGTGGCCTGGCTGATGGACCGCGTCGGGCTGTGGCCGGAATGGGGGAGCCGGCTGCCGCATGAATTCTCCGG
>CAIYPH010000505.1 GCA_903928045.1 uncultured Rhodospirillales bacterium | reverse complement strand
GCGCCTCGCGCCGCCGCCGCGGCTGGCGCGGCGGCAGCGCGGCCTCGGCGGCGGCGCTGGCGAGGGTGATGGCGATGATGATGCCGGCCCAGATGCCCAGCCCCGGCAGCCATCCGGCGGCGCCCTCGGCCACCTCCGGCCGCAGGCAATCGGCGATCAGCGACAGGAACACCAGCCGCCGCAGCGCCGCGGCAAGCATCAGCATCGCCAGGTCACTCCCCGATGCGCGCCGGGCGGGCAGCGGGCCGGTCGCGAGGGCGAGCGCCCCCAGCACCAGCGCCGCCAGCCCGATCGGTGCGGCGGCGCTGGCGGAAGGCAGCATCCGCACGAAGATCGCCAGCAGCACCGCCGGCTCGGCGAACACCGCAGTGCCGTCCTCGCCACCCTCGAGCAGTGCGGCCATGAGGCGGCCGAACGTCAGCAGCCCGGCGACCGTCAGCGCATCGCCAATCCCGGCGAGCGCCGTCTCGCGGCTGAAAACCGGCACCAGCGCGGCGGCCGCGAAGGTCGTGGTCAGCACCAGCGCCGGGCCGATCACGGTCACCAGCGAGGTCTCCGGCCCGCGCACCCGCTGGCGCCCGACACAGGCGGCGATGGTGCGGAACGGCATCAGCAGGCCGGGGCCGCGCATCCCGCGCAGCCGGGCTCGCGCCACCTCGCCGAGCCCGGCGACCAGTAGCGCGGCGGGTGCGAGCAGCAGTAAATGCAGGATCGTGGCGCCCCACGCTTGCAGCAACGTCACGACAGCGCCTGACCGAGCAGCAGCAGCACGAACAGCGCAAAGGCGCCGGCCATGGCGGCGGAGGGCGTCGGCGCCGCCGTCTGCCATCCGGCGGCCCGCCGCGCGATGGCTCCGGCACGGCGCAACCCACGCCGGAGCGGCCGCGGCAACAATCGGTCCGGACCCGCCCGCGCCGCGTCAAACCCCGGCGCGGCCTCGGCGATCACGCGATGACCCTCGACCCCCCGCCGCCGCAGCAGCGGCACCATGATCGCGGCGAGCCCGGCGAGCAGCGCGCCGACGCCCCAAGGCAGATACCCTTGCCCGCCGGCAGGAAGGATCGTCCCAGCCACAATCGCCGCCGCCGGGGCGCCGAGCATGAACGCCAGGCCGGGGAACAGGCCGGCAAACAGCGCGGTGCACCCGAACAGCGCGAACAGCGCGCCCTCCATCTGGCCTTCGTCCGCCACCGCGCGCCGTACCCCGCCGAACCCCGCGGCCAGCAGCCGCAGCGCCGTCTGCGCCAGCAATCCCGCCGTCAGCGCCAGCGCCAGCGCCGCCGCGGCCGTGGCCAGCGGGTTGGCCGGCAGCGTCCGCACCCCCGCAAAACCCTGCCACAGCATCGCGAACCCCGCGCCCGGCGGCACCAGGGCCAGCGTCAGCCCGGCGAGCAGCGCGCTGAGCCCGCCAAGCGGCAGACCGCGCAACACGCCGCTGAGCGCGCCGCGATCGGCGCCTTCCCCCTGCCGCAGCGCGATCGTGCCGACGATCCGCCAAACCGGCAGCACCATCGCGGTGATGAGGCTGGCGAGGAACAGCACCGCCAGCCCCGCGGCGGCCGGGGCCGGCAAATCGCTGGTGGTGCCGGCCAGCACCATGCCGGCCCCCATCAGCGCGAACCCGGAGAAGCAGCGCGGCAGCGCGTCGAGCAGGCGTGGCAAATGGCGCGCCCGCCATGCCGTTACCGCGCAGCCCAGCGCCAGCGCGGCCCCCGCGAGCACCAGGCCCGTCCCGGCCGAAGCCGGCAATGGGCTCGCGACATCCAGCAGCAGGCGCACCGCAAGATAGGTGCCGAGCGGGGAGGCGAGCCGCACCGCCACCGCGATCACCAGCCCGGCCAGCGCGCCGGCCGGCACGGTCTCGGCGGCGAGCCGCATCGCGTCGAACGTGCCGCCGCCAAGCAGCGCCAGCGCGGCCAGCAGCAACCCCGCCGGCAGTCCAGGCAGCCGTCGCCCGCCGCCCGCCAGCGCGACGCCGGCCAGCAGCGTCATCCCGTCGCCGGCGAGCATGGCCAGCACCGTGCCGGCGATCACGCCCGGCCGGCGCGCGCATGCGGCCTGCTCCCCCAGCACCAGCAGCAGAAAATAGCCGGATACTCCATCGAGACCGACCACCAGGCCGCGGCCCGGCAGCGCCATCGCGACGGCCGGCGCGCCGAACAGCAGCCAGGCCAGCAGCCCGACCGCCACGGCAAGCGGCGCCAGCACGCCGAGCGCCGGGCCGGCGAACATTGATGCATGAGGGATGCGCACGATGCCTCCGTCGCACGGCACGCCCGATTCACCCAAGCGTCACGCGACATCGGGCGATTTATGTTTATCTAGTCACCATGAACACGCTCCTGCTCGTCGTCTTCGATGGTCTGCGGCCCGACATGATCCGGCCTGACATTACCCCCAACCTGGTGCGCTTCGCGGCTCGGGGCACGCGGTTTTCCCGTGCCCGCTCGGTCTTCCCCTCCGAAACCCGCGTCTGCACCGCCAGCGTCGTCACCGGCTGCCTGCCGCGCCGCCACGGCCTGGTCGCCAACCGCCTCGCCCACCCCGGCGACCGCAGACGCAGCGTCGACACCAGCCAGATGAACGCACTCAAGGCCCTGCAGGACGATCTCGGCGCCCCGCTGCTGGAAACGCCTACCTTGGCGCGCCTGCTTGCCGCGGCCGGCCAGAGCTTCTCCGTCTTCAGCAGCGGCTCCACCGGCCAGGCCTTCGTGCTCAACCCCGATGCGGCGGAGCTTGGCCAGATCACCCTCTCCGTCCACGGCGCCGATTTCTGCTCGCCCGCCGGCGCCCGCCTGTTGGCACGGCTTGATCCGCCGCCCACGGCCCCCGCCGCCCGCGCGGTATGGATCGCCGAGGCCTGGCGCACCCAGATCCTGCCGAACCCGCCCGCCATGTCGGTGCTCTGGCTGTGCGAGCCCGACACCTCGGCGCATTACGACGGCCTCGGCGGCCCGCGTCAGCTCGACGTGCTGCGCGATGCCGACGCCGCCTTCGGCCGTCTGCTCGATGACTGGCAATCCGGCCCCCAGCGGGACCGCCTGACCATCGCGGTCGCCTCGGACCACGGCCACGCGACCATCAGCGCCCTGCGCGCCATCGCCCCTGATCTCGCCGCCGGCCCCGCCGCCGGCGCGCTGCTGATGGGCGGCTCAAGCTGCGGCCTGGTGCCGCCGGACCCGACTCCCGAGCGCATCGCCGACATCGCCGACTGGTTGACCCGGCAGGACTGGGCGGGCTCGGTGTTCGCCGCCGACGGCATCGAGATGCCGAGCGGCGTGCTGCCCCGCGGCGTGCTGCTGGCCGACCACGTCCGCGCCGCCCCGGTCCTGTTCACCCTGCGCGGATCGGACGCAATCTCGCCGCGCGGCCTGCCGGGGATGACCCTCTACGACGGCGGTCTCCCGGTCGGCGGCGGCACGCATGGCGGCTTGCTCGCCTCCGAGATGAGCACGGTGCTGATGTTTGCCGGCCCGGCGATCCGCGCCGGCGCGGTCAGCGAGATGCCGGCCGGGCTGTGCGACATCGCGCCGACCGCCCTGGCGCTGCTCGGCCTGCCCGGCGGGGCGGCGATGGACGGCCGCGTGCTGGAGGAAGCGCTCCTCCCCGAGCCCACGCCGCTGCCCTCGCCGGCGATTGAGACCTGGGAGGCCGCCGCCCCCGGCTACCGCCAGCGCGTCGCGCGCACCCGGCTCGGCCGCCACCTCTATATTGACGCCGGCAAGCGGGACTGATTCATTGACGAAGCAGTAAGACCGGCGCGAGTCGCAGCCGGCGCGCCGTTAGGGGCCGGGCCGCAACCGCATGGCGACAGACGTGCCTCCCTTTGTCGAGCGACGCTCACCGCGCGATCCCCGCATCGATATCCTGCGCGGCGCCGCGCTGGTGATGATCTACGTCGATCACATCCCGCTCAACGCGCTGAGCCGCCTGACGATGCGCCAGTACGGTTTCGCCGACGCGGCGGAGCTGTTCGTCATGCTCGCGGGCTTCTCCACCATGATCGCCTTCGGCCGCGCCTTCGATCGTGGCGGCCCCGCGCATGGCATGTGGCAGACCACCTATCGCGCCTCAACCATCTACCTCGTTCAGGCCGGCCTGCTGCTGGCCACCCTCGCCATCGTCACCATCTGGCGGCTCTATCTGCCGATCGATCATCCCCTGTTCACCCCGGTGATCGCCGAGGGCTACCGGGATGTCACCCGCGGCCTGGTGCTGCTGGCCCTGCCCGACTACCTCGATATCCTGCCGCTCTACGTGGTGCTGCTCGCCGCATTCCCCGTCATCTACTACGCCATGCGCTGGAATCCGGCGGTGACGGTCGCGGGGTCCGGCCTGCTGTGGCTGCTGGCCTGGAACACGCCTTGGCTCAACCTGCCCAACGCGCTTGATCTCACCGGCCGGGGCTGGAGCTTCGCGCCTTTGTCCTGGCAGTTCCTGTTCGTCATCGGCGCGGCGCTCGCGGTCACGCTCGGGCCGGCCGGCAGCCTGCTGCCGCAGCCGCGCTGGGCGGCGGCGCTGTGCTGGATCTACCTGGCCTGGGCCTATCTGCTGCATCGCTGGGCTGACGTGCTGCAAAGCTGGGACGCCATCATCGATGCCGGGCTGCTCGACAAGACGCATCTCGCGCCGCTGCGCCTGCTCGACGTGCTGGCGCTGGTCTACCTCATGCTCGGCTCGCGCCGGATTCTCGCCTGGTCCCGCCTGGCGATCCTGCGGCCGCTCGAGGCCTGCGGGCGGAATTCGCTGACGATCTACGCCCTCGGCTCGATGCTGTCGCTGCTGGGGCGGCTGGAATTCGGCAGTTTCGGCCCGTCCTTCGCCATGCAGATCGGCGTCAATCTCGCCGGCCTCGCCGCGATGTTCGCCACCGGGCTGGTGCTCGACCGCCGCAAGGAGCGGCGCCGGGCGCGGTAGCGTATGGCGAGCCGGAGCGCGTCGGTATAAAGGGGCGGCTCGCACCCCCAGCGCAACGGAGCCATGACCGACCTCACCCTCCTCACCGGCGCCACCGGCTTCGTCGGCTCCGCCGTCGCGCGCGCGCTGGCGGCCCGCGGCCATCTTCTGCGGGTGCTGGCCCGCCCGGGGAGCGACCGGCGCAATCTCGCCGGGCTCGACTGCACGGTGGCGGAGGGCGACCTGCGGGACCCCGCCTCCCTGACCCGCGCCGCGGCCGGCTGCCGCTACGTGGTGCATGTCGCCGCCGATTACCGCATCTGGGTGCCGGACGCCGCGGCGATGCTGCGCGCCAATGTGGCGGGCACCGAGGCGATGATGCGCGCGGCGATCGCCGGCGGGGCGGAGCGGGTGGTCTATTGCAGCTCCGTCGCCGCCCTCGGCCTCACCGGCGACGCGACCCCGGCCGACGAAGCCACGCCGGTCGCGCCCGAGGCCATCGTCGGCGTCTACAAGCGCTCGAAATACGCCGCCGAGCGGGCGGTCCGCCGCATGATCGCCGAGGAGGGGCTCCAAGCGGTGATCGTCAACCCCGCGGCCCCCGTCGGCCCGCGCGACATCAAGCCGACCCCGACCGGACGCATGATCGCCGACGCGGCCGCCGGCCGGATGCCGGCCTATATCGAGACCGGGCTCTGCGTGGTGCACGTCGATGACGTCGCCGAAGGCCACGTGCTCGCCCTGGAGCGCGGGCGGATCGGCGAGGGCTACATCCTCGGCGGCGAGAACCTCTCGCTCGGTGCCCTGCTCGGCCTGGTGGCCGACGTCACCGGGCGGCCGGCGCCCCGCGTGAAACTGCCGATCGCCGCCCTGTGGCCGGTGGCGCTGGCCTGCGAGGGGCTGGCCCGCATCGCCGGCATCGAACCGCTGGTGACGCGGGACCATCTGCGCATGGCTCGCAAGCTGATGTTTTTCTCCTCCGCCAAGGCGAGCGCCGAACTGGGTTACCACCCCCGCCCGGCGCGCGATGCGGTGGCGGACGCGGTGACGTGGTTTCGTGCGCAGGGCATGGCATGACCTGGCTCGTCATCGCCGCCACGCTGGCCTGGATTTGGCTGGTCTTTTGCCATGGTGGATTCTTTGTCGCCGGGCCGGAACTGCCGCGCCGCCGCCCCAGCGCCACCCCCCCGGTCTGCATCGTCGTCCCCGCCCGCGACGAAGCCGGCACCATCGCGGCGGTGATCGCCTCCCTGCTGGCGCAGGACTATGCCGGCCCGTTCCGCGTGGTGCTGGTGGACGATAACAGCACCGACGCCACCGCCGCTTTGGCCCGCGCCGTGCCCGATCCCGCCCGCCGCCTCATTGTGCTGACCGGCGCCACCCGCCCGGCCGGCTGGGCGGGCAAGCTGTGGGCGGTGCATCAGGGCGTCGCGGCCGGCACCGAGGAACTCGTGCTGCTGACCGACGCCGACATCGTGCATGAACCAACCCATCTCGCCACGCTGGTCGCCGGCATGGAACGCACCGGCGCGGCGATGGTCAGCGAAATGGTGCGGCTCAACTGCACCAGCCTCGCCGAGCGCGCGCTGGTGCCGGCCTTCGTGTATTTCTTCTGCATGCTCTATCCCTTCGCCTGGGTGAACGACCCGCGCCGCCAAACCGCCGCCGCCGCCGGCGGCACCGTGCTGATCCGCCGCCAGGCCCTGGCGCGCATCGGCGGCATCGCGGCGATCAAGGGCGCGCTGATCGATGACGTCACCCTGGCCCGCGCGGTGAAGCGCAGCGCGCCGATCTGGCTCGGCCACACCAGCGAGGCGCGCTCCATCCGCCCCTACCCGGATTTCGCCGATATCTGGCGCATGATCGCCCGCTCCGCCTATGTGCAGCTCGGCTACTCGCCGCTGCTGCTGCTCGGCACCGTGCTCGGCATGGGGTTCCTGTTCGTGCTCCCGGTGCTCGGCATCGCCACCCCCGGCGGGGAGGGGGTCGCCGGCATGGTCCTGCGCGGCGGCGGGCTCCTGCTGATGGTCGGGAGCTTTGCCCCCGCGGCCAAGCGCTACGGGTTCGGCCCCCGGCTCGGCCTGCTCGCCGGGCTCTGCCTTCCCTTGGTCGCCCTGTTTTACCTCGCCGCCACCATCGGCGCCGCGATCGACCATCATCGCGGGCGCGGCGTGGTGTGGAAGAACCGCGCCTATACGGAGGGCGCCGCATGAGCGAGGCCTCGGTCGAAACCTGGTCCGGCAAGGATCGCGGGGACGAGAATTTCCCGGTCGGCTCGGCGCTGATCGCCGCCCGGCTGCGCCCCCATGTCCACGCCTACTACGCCTTCGCCCGCAACGCCGACGATATCGCCGACAGCGACGTGCTGGAGGCCGAGGACAAGGTGGCGCGGCTCGACGTGATGGAGGCGGTGCTGCTCGGCCAGCGCGCCGATGGCTCGCCCAGCGCCACCCGTCTGCGCGCAAGTCTCGCCCAAACCGGCGTCACCCCAACCCATGCCACCGACCTGCTGATCGCCTTCCGCCGCGACGCCACCAAGCTGCGCTACGCCACATGGGACGAACTGGCCGATTACTGCCGCTACTCCGCCGCCCCGGTCGGCCGCTACATGCTCGATCTGCATGGCGAATCCCGCGACACTTGGGCGCCCTCCGACGCGTTGTGCGCCGCGCTGCAAGTGCTCAACCACCTGCAGGACGGCGCCAAGGATCTCCAGGAGCTCAATCGCTGCTACGTCCCCGCCGACCTCATGGCAGCGTCCGGCACGGGGGTGGACGATCT
>CAIYPH010000504.1 GCA_903928045.1 uncultured Rhodospirillales bacterium | reverse complement strand
GCCGTTGACGCCGTCGATGGTGCCGCCCATCGGGTAGATGGCGAGGCCGCGTTCATAGGCGGCCCATTTGATGCGTTCGTTGACTTTGAGGGTGGGGTCGAAGACGGCTTTGCTGGCGCGGTCGGAGACGAGTTCGATGGCCTGGAAGAGGCCGCGGCCGCGGATATCACCGATGTGGCGGTGGTTGCCGAAGCGCTCGGTGAGGCCGGCGGTGAGCTGGGTGCCGCGGGCGACGACGTTGGGGAGGAGGTTGTCTTCGCGGATGACTTTCTGGACCGCGAGGGCGGCGGCGCAGGCGACGGGGTGGGCCTGGTAGGTCTGGCCGTGCATGAAGGCACCGGAGCCCTTGCGGAACACGTCCACCACTTTCTCGGAGATCAGGATGCCGCCGATCGGCTGGTAGCCGCCGCCGAGGCCCTTGGCGATGACCTGGATGTCGGGCGTGACGCCTTCCTGCTCCCAGGCGTGCATGGTGCCGGAGCGGCCCATGCCGCACATGACTTCGTCGAGCACCAGCAGGGCGCCGTGGCGGTCGCAGACTTGGCGGATGGCCTGGAAATAGCCGGGCACCGCGGTGGAGCAGCCGGTGGTGGCGCCGACGATGGTTTCGGCGAAGAAGGCGCAGACGTTCTGCGGCCCGAGTCGCTGGAATTCGGCTTCGAGCTCGTCGGCGAGGCGGGTGACGTATTGCTCGTCGCTCTCGTCGTCGCGGCGGAAGCGGTAGGAGAAGCAGGGGCTGACCAGGCTGAACGCGTCGGACAGCAGGGGTTCGTAGGGCTTGCGGCGCATCATGTTGCCGCCGGCGGAGAGCGCGCCGAGGGTGGTGCCGTGATAGCCCTGGCGGCGGGCGATGAATTTGGTGCGCTGGGGCTCGCCGCGCTCGAGGAAGTACTGCCGGGCGAGCTTGATGGCCGCCTCGTTGCCCTCGGAGCCCGAGGAGCAGAACCAGGCATGGGTGAGCCCGCCGGGGCTGCCGTCGAGGATGATATCGGCGAGTTCCTCGGCCACGGGGTTGGTGAACAGCGCGGTGTGGACGTAGGCGACCTTGGAGAGCTGGTCGGCGATGGCGGCGTTCACGCGGGCATTGCCATGGCCCAGGCAGGCCACCGCGGCGCCGCCGGAGCCATCGATGATCTGCTTGCCATCGGCGGTGTAGAGATAGATGCCCTCGCCGCGCACGGCCATGACCGGGTCGGTGAAAAGGGTGCGATGGAGGAAGCGGCTCATGATGGTTCTCCCTGGCCCCGCGCAATTGCGATGGCGCATAGTACAATACGGGCTTGGCGTTCTTGACACACCCGCCCCCCAACGGTAGCAAGCCCCCGCCTTCCGGCAAGGGTCCTTGTCAAAGGACAAAAGAGTATGAGTGGTAAACAGGGTGACGACGGCGGTTCTTTCGAGGATCGCCTTGCGGTCGCCCGGCGCAAGCAGGGGCTCGACGCCCCGCCGCCCGCGGCCGGGGGACCGGCCAAGGGGGGGATGTCCGCGATGGGCATCGGCCTGCGGGTGGGTGTGGAACTGGTGTCCCCGCTGGTGGTGGCGATTGCCATTGGCTGGTGGTTGGACAGTTTTTTCCACACGAGGCCTTTCCTCCTCATGCTGTTTGTGCTGTTGGGGGGCGCGGCTGGGCTGATGAACGTGTGGCGTCTGTTGATGCCCAAGGATTCGGCCTCGAAGAAGTGACCAAATGGGGCGCGAGCGGCGCGCCCCGCAAGTTTGAAGGACGACCACGGTGGCGGCCGAACATACGATCGACGCGCTCGGACAGTTCGAGCTTCATCCCGTTCTCGGCGCCGTGGGCCGCTCGGTCGGGTTTTCGCAGTCCAGCATGATGATGCTGATCGCGGCGGTG